>CAYLKS010000016.1:0-21906 GCA_964384205.1 uncultured bacterium
TTTTATTTCTCATTTCAATATTAGATATTTTTAATGATTTATTTAATTTATTTTAAAAATAGCTTTTATATGTGCCATATTTTATATCAGATAATATATTCTATCCCAGAGGGGTGGGGCATGGTGACCCTCTGGGGTTATATTGAAATGTTTAACTAAGCGTAAGGAAGACTTATCAATAATAAAAATATTGCACTATTTATGCCTTTATATTATAAAAAGTTGTTATATGCTTATTATGTGATAAGATTAGATGATTTAAGAGATATTGTATTTAAAAGTATGTAAAAATATTTGTCCCTATTTGTGTTAAAGTAAAAATTTTTTTCATATTTAAAGCAAGGCAGAAGAAAAATCTGCCTTGCCTGGAGTTTTTTATTTTAGATTATCTAATATTTTTAAGAATTCTTCAGGTTTTTTAAATCCAAAAAATCTATATAATTCTTTTTTTTCAGGAGTCATAAAAATGACAGTTGGTAATCCTTTGATAGCATATTTGTTTTGTATATCTTTAACCCATTGTGCTTTACTATCGGTACAGTCAAATTTTAATAAAACAAAATCATTTAGTCTTTTAAATACATCAGGATTGACATAGGTTATTTCGTCTAATTCATTACATGCAGCGCACCATTTTGCATAAAAATCTACAATAACAATTTTATTTTCTTTTTTTGCCTTTTCAAATGCTTTTTCTTCATCGTTCATAATCCATTCTGGTTCTGTAACTTTTTCATTTGCTTGTTGAGTTAATTTTATATTCAATGGATTGAGATTAGTACTTTTAATAAAAGCTGATGAAAAGTATAGGATTCCCGTAGTAATTATTAAATAAAAAATTGATTTTAGAAATACTGTAAAGACGCCTTCACCAGTTAGATATTTTAAGAAGAGTAATCCTGTAAAAATCATAAGAAAACCAATTACAAAATGGTATAAATTTTCAGAAATAAAAGGTTTTATAAAATATGCAGCTGCGAAAAACATTATAATACCGAAAAAGTATTTAACAATATCCATCCATCCGCCAGAAGAAGGTAATGATTTTAATATGCCTGTAAAAGTTCCAATAACTATGAATAAAACACTAATTCCAAATCCGAAGGTAAATAATAAGAAAAATCCTTTTATAATAGCACCTGTAGTGGCAACATATGCCAAAAGAGAAATTAAGACAGGACCAACACATGGAGCCCCAATAAAACCTGTTAATGCCCCCATAAAAATAGCGCCAACAATTCCCTGTCTTTTTTTAGAGTGAGCTTTAGATACTATACTATCCGGTGCTTGAATTTCAAATAATCCTAATAATGAAAGGCCCATAGCAACAAAAATGATTGCAATTCCACCAACAACATATACGTTTTGAGTTAACGAACCAAATACTGCCCCTGTTTGAGCTGCAATTAGTCCTAAAATTGCATAGGTAACAGATAGACCTAATGCAAAAAATATAGATAGTTTAAAACCCTGTTTTTTGTTTTCTGTTCTTGCTCCTATAAAACTAATGATAATAGGAATCATTGGGTAAACGCATGGAGTAAAAGAGGTCAATATTCCAGCAAGAAAAACAAGTAAAAATACGAGAAATGAGCCTGTTTTTAAAAGATCATTAACTTTACCACTTAAATTTTTTTCTTCTTTAATGTTTGACTCTTTTTTAATAGTTGTTGTTTCAGTTTTATTGTTTTTTGAGATATTTTTTAAATCTAATGAAATATTTTTATCAACTGGTGGAAAGCACATTGCATTTTCACCTTCTGCACATACTTGATATGAAAATACTCCATTATAGGATTTTTTTTCAAAATTTTTATTTAGCACTTTGTATATGACTGTAAATTCTGGATTGTGTTCGAAATATTGGAAATCTTGAGGTCCTAATTTTTGTGGTAAATTGATTTTGATAAATTGAAAGTCAGATTTTGGTAAGTCAAAGCTTATATTTAAAAGTTCATTTGCACTTATATGGTATCCTTCGACCATATCAATTTTTAAACTTATATACAAGGTATCATTATTTAAAGTTGTTTTAATTGAAACATTGACATCTTCTTCTGGATTAAATTCTACTGCAAATATACTACTTACAATTAGCAGAAATAAAAGAAAGATTTTTTTCACTTTTCCTCCTTGGTTTAAAACTTATTTTTAATATCAACAAATTCTATTGAACATTGATATTGTTGTTTTATTTTTTTTGATAAATTTATAACACCGAATTTTTCCGAGGCATAATGTCCAAGGGCAATGTAATTTATTTTTGCTTCTCTACATAATTCCTGAACATATTCAGTTACCTCTCCTGTAATATAAAGATTAAGTTTTTTATTTATAGCTTCATTAACAAGTTCGGGGGCTCCACCGCTTATTATACCTACTGTTTCTATTTTTTCAGGTCCAAAATCGTAAACTACAATTGGATTATTATCTAAATTTTTTTTGTAAATATCTGAAATCTCTCCTAAAGATAAAAGCTTTTGTAAATTGCATTGATATCCAATATCTATTCCATTATAGTTGCCAAAAGATTTAATATTTTCATAAGGTAACATTTTTATAAGAGAAATATTATTTCCAACTTCTGGATGTAAATCCAGGGGCAGATGATATGCGAATAAATTTATATTATGCTCTAATAGCTTTGTTATTCTATTTTTATACACGCCTTTTAATCTAAAATCCATTTTTGTCCATAATAGCCCATGGTGTACCAATATAGCATCTGCATTTTTTTCTATTGCTGTATTTATTAATGATAAATTTGCACTAACTCCAGTTATAATATTTTCTATCTCGTTTTTGCCTTCAACCTGCAAGCCGTTTAATGAATAATCGTTTATTTTATCTGAATTAAGATATTCATTTAAAAATTGTTCCAGCTCTTCTCTTTGAACCATGAATTCCTCCTTTAAATAGATAAAGTGTTTATTTAAATAATTAAATTATTTAAAATAAAAAAAGAATTAGCTCCTATTTTTTGCTGTAACTTTTTATAATTAATAAGAATTTTTTTAATAGCTAAATAAGAACTATCAGTTTTTTTATTAAATGAAACTATGTATAGGTGGTTAGATTTCCAGTTTTTATTATTTAATAGGATTGGCATCATTTAATACTTTTTTAGTTTGAAATATGAATAAGTAAATAGCAATAGATTTAATACACCAATACCTGCCCAGATGAACCACAATCCAGTATTAAATTTGGTAGCAAATAGATCAATACTAATACCAACAATAAATGCGGCACTTGCTCGGCCTAAAGTGTAAAATAATCTATATACACCTAATAATTCTCCTTTATGGAGTTCATGAGCATTTTCTGTATATACAGATACTATTGTAGGTTCAATTAAAATCTCACCAATACTCATAAGCACAATCATTATTATTAATGTATTGAAGTCGAATATTCCCAGCAAAGCAAGATAGATATAAGCTGAAATATAAAAGAAATTTCCCAATAAAATAATAATAAAATTGCCGAATTTATTTGCTATTTTATATACAAGTCCCTGGAAAATAATTACAATTAGACCATTTATTGAAAATAATCTCCCGAATAGAGCAGAATCAATATTTTTATATTTTTTTAAAAACATAGGAACAGGAGTGAAGAAGGCAGCAGCTAACAATGCAATAATGAAAGTCCCTGCCACAAAAGGGTATAATTTTTTAGGTATATTGTAATTACTTGATTTAAATTTTTTAAAATTTTCTTTATAATTAGATTTTATAGATTTTATACCATAAGATTTTAAAGATATAAATCCAATAATTCCAGATATTAGATAAATTGGAGCAGAAAAGAACATAAGTTGAGGTAAATAATCTTTTGCAAAAAAGCTACCTAAAAATGGACCGGTTGCCCATCCAATATTGGCACCAATTTTTTGTAAAGAATAAGCTTTGACTCTATTTTCTTGTGTTGTAAGATCTGCTACCATTGCATCTGAAGCAGGTAAAAATAGAGAATCCGATATTGACAGAAATAAAAAAACAAAAAAAATCCATATTAATGAAAGTTTGTTTAATACAATAAATCCCAGGAAAATATACCCTGCAGTTTTAAAGAACATTGAAAGTAAAATTTGAATATGTCTACCAAAATAGTCGGATAATTTACCAGTATGTCTCTGTATTAATGCTCCTAATATTCTGCCAAAAGAAAAAGAAGCACCAATTTGAGTAGCATTCCCGAAATTATTTGCAATTAAATATGGTGCTAAAAAAATATAAGATAAAGCTCCTCCCAGATAATTGAATAATCTTAGAAGAGCTAATATCCAAATTTTAATATCTAATGACCACATTAATAATTGATAAGATTATTTTTTTATAGGATTATTCTTTTAGATTAAATTTTTTAAGCAAGTCTTTCATTTCTTGATCATCCATGTCATTTCTTTCCATAGAAATAATTTTGCCAGTATATTTTTTTTCCCCGTCAATAATTTTGCAGTCAATTTTTCCCATATATTTTCCATCTCTATAAGCCTGGCCTACATAAGTATTTCCTCGTTTCTCATAAATTCTGTGAGAAGAATATCCCCCGACAATCACATCAATACCTTTTATATTGTCAGCAATTTTGATGTCTTTTTTAAAACCAGAATAGCTCATTAAAACAATTAAATCAGCCTTTTTGCTTAATTTATTAACTAAATCTGGTAAAATTTTATAAGGATTTTTTATTGTTATCTGTGATTCCTTTATAAGAGATACCGCTTTGGGTTCAATTCTATATAAGAGAGTATCGCAAATTCCAATAACAGCAATTTTTACTCCATTTTTTTTATAAATTTTATAAGGCTCAAATAAAAGCTTGTCGGTTTTTTTATCATATATATTTGCAGAGATAAAATCAAAATTTGCTTTTTTCTGGAGTTCTTTCAATTTTTGGATTCCATATTTAAACTCATGAGGGCTTATATTACAAGCATCATATCCCATGAGATTATAAGCTGCTACAATAAATTCACCCTGGACCTTGTCCGATTGAGGATCTCCGAATAAAAAATTGCCAGCATCTAAAAGTAAAAATTCTTTTAATTCTTTTCTTAACTCTTTTACTTTATAAGATCTTTTAATAAGTCCACCACCAGCATGTCTACATCCGCAACCTCTTATTCTAGCATGTGCATCATTTGTGTGCACAATTACAACTTCACCATTTTTTACTTTACTACTGCCGAAAAACCAAAAAGCATAGGAATGAACAGAAAAAATTAAACTAATTATTAATGAGTAAATAAAAATCTTAAATTTCATAATAATAGCCTCCTTCTTTCATTTTTTTGTTAAACAAAATAAAATTATATTAGTTCCTTCTATTTTCCAAATGTGATTAAAATTGTGCCTAAGGTTGCAATTAATATACTAAATGCTTTTTTCCAATCATATTTTTCGGCAAAAAATATAATGCCAAAAATAAATACAAAAATATTACTCATTTGATTCAATATTGAAGCAATTGAAACTTTGGTATATTTTATTCCAAGCATCCATAAAATCATGGCAAAATAAGTTCCGATTAAAGTAGCTATAATTAAATATTTAAAACTGGACTTATCTATAAAAATTGATTTTATAATTTCTTTTTTATTTTTAAAGAACATTAGATAAAAAGTAAGATAGAGTAGCCCGGCAAACAATCTAAAATTTATTATCCAATAAAAAGAGTATTTATTGAGCAATGGTTTCATAACTATAACTCCAAGAGCAGCTGCCAACATTGCCAGAAATCCATAAATCATACCATTGATTTTTTTTTCAGTATTTTTAGTTGAGTTTTTATATTGATAATTTTCTTTATTTGCCAGGGTAAAATATATTCCTATAAAAATCAAAACAACACCTATAAATTGTAGTACTGTTAAAGTTTCACCTAAAATAATATATGATAATATCAAAATAAAGAATCCATAAGAACATAAAACTATTGCAATTTGATTTGATTCTAAAATAGCAACACTTTTGAAAAATAGACTATCAGATATTCCCATTCCTAAAATTCCACTTATAGCAATAAGAATAAAATCATGTAGAGATATTTCCGGGAAAAAAGAACCGGTTGATATTACTGCTGATATATAAAAAATTAAGATAACAGCTCCATTTTTGAAAAAATTTAGCCCCAAGTGATGAACATTCTTTGTACTTTTTTTGAATAAAATAATTGCAAGAGCCCATAGAATCGCAGAAGAAAGAGAAAAAACCTCACCTGCATAAGGAAACATCAAAATAATCCTTTGTTAAAAATTGTCGATAAAGGATGAAAAGACATTCTATGAATAGGAGAAGGTCCATTATTTTTTATTAAACTGATATGCTTTTTTGTGGGATACCCTTTATGTTTATTAAATAAATAAACAGGATATAATGTATGGTAATAATCCATAATAAAATCACGTGATACTTTTGCAAGAATGGATGCAGCAGCAATAGCAGCACTTTTGGAGTCGCCCTTTACAATTGTTTTTTGTTCCAAAGGTAAATTTTTAATTTTTCTATTTCCATCAACAAGCACAAAGTCAGGTTTGATTTTTAATTTTTCTATTGCTTTTTTCATGGCTAAGAAAGTAGCATTTAAAATATTTATATTGTCAATAATATCATTATTTACAATAGAAATAGACCAATCAATGGAAACATTAATGATTTTAATAAAAAGATTTAAGCGTTCATTAGGGTTTAATTTTTTTGAATCATTTAGACCATTAATATCAATATTATAATCAAGAATGACAGCTGATGAAACAACCGGACCAGCCAGTGGGCCACGTCCGGCTTCATCAACTCCTGCAATAAATTGTTTTTTAAAGGAAAGATCAAATTCTTTAAGAACATGCCAATTAGTATGTTTTTTTCTCACGAATTCTTGCTGCTTTACCAGATAATTTTCTTAAATAGTAAAGTTTAGCTCTTCTTACTCTACCTTTTCTTACCACTTCAATTTGTTTTATTTTTGGAGAATGTACAGGAAATATTTTTTCAACTCCAACACCACCGGAAACTTTTCTAACGGTAATAGTTTTTCTAATGCCAGAATTTTTTTCTTTTATTAGAATACCTTGGAAAATCTGAATTCTGGTTTTATCTCCTTCAGTAACTTCAAAATGAACTCTTAGAGTATCACCAATGTTATATTTAGGCAAGTCCTTTTTTAATTGATCATTTGTAATAGAATCAAGAATAAACATTTTAGTTCCTCCTGCTTTCAAATTCATTAATAATTTCTAATTCCCGAGTATCTGGAGTATACTTTTTCCAGAGATCAGGTCGTCTTTCTTTTGTCAATTTTATAGATTGATATTTTTGCCACTTTTCAATTTTTTTATGATCTCCTGATAGTAAAACATCAGGTACTTTCATTCCATTGAAATTATAAGGTCTTGTATATCTTGGGCAATCTAATAGCCCATTAAAAAAAGAATCTGTTTCCACAGATTCTGCTTTTCCCACTACTCCAGGAATTAATCTAACTATAGCATCAATCATTACGATTGCAGCTTGTTCTCCACCTGTTAATATATAATCTCCGATACTATATTCATCTGTTACAAGATATTCATTGACTCTAAAATCAGTGTCTTTATATCTGCCACAAATAAAAATTAGATTTTTTTCTTTTGCTAATTTTTTTGCTATATCTTGGTTAAACACTTTCCCTCGTGCACTTGTTAAAATTTTTTTAGCATTTTTAACATCAAAATTATTTTTTATAAATTTTAGTGCATTATAAATAGGTTCAATTCGATAAATCATTCCACTGCTACCACCATATGCTTCATCATCAATAGTATTATGGTGATCAATGGCAAAGTCTCTTAAATAAATAAATTCAACATTAATAATATTTTTTTTAATAGCTTGTTTTAAAATACTTTCAGAAAAAAAACCTTGAAAAATAGTAGGAAAAGCTGTTACAATAAAAATATTCATTACTCAATAATTTCTAAAACTAATCTTTTTCCTAATTTTGGAGATGCAGCTCTGAGTAATGTTCTAATTGACTGTACCATTGCACCATTTCTTCCAATAATTTTGCCAAGATCTGCTGGGTGAACTTTTAATTCATATACAATAGTCTGTTCACCGTCAATTTTTTTAACACTTACATCACTGGGATGATCAACTAAAGCTTTGCAAACTTCAGCAATTAAATTTTCAACTTGCATATTTACCTCCACTTATCAATTTGAAATTAACTTTTGTCTTTAATAATAAAAGAAGATTTACCGTGATGAGTCGATTCATTGGGTTTGGTAATGTTCTCATCAGTTTTTTTCGTTGGCTCAGTAGTCGGTTTGTTTTTATCTTGCTGTTCATTATTAGTTTTAAAAGGAAACATACCGCTGGAAAGATTAGATGAGCTATCTTTTTTTATTTCTTCTTTTTTTGCAGAATCTTTTTTGGTCTCATCAATAGCAAAATCCATAATAATTTGTCCGCGCACTTTTGCTCCATCATTTATCACAATATTTGGTGCTTTGATATCTCCAATTACCTTACCATCCTTTAATATTTCAATTTTTTCAGTAGCTTCTATATTTCCAATAATACTTCCGGAAATTGAAATGCTTGAAGCTTTAATATCTGCTTTAATAAGTCCATCTTTTTTTACAAGAATTCCATTTTTGAGAATAATTTTCCCTTCAACTCTACCTTCAACAGTTAGAAATTCATCACCTTCAATTTCACCAATAACCGTAATGGACTTACTGATAGTAGTTCCAGTAATATGTTGATGATCAAAATCATCAACTAAATCATCTAGCCCCCTAAAATCAGACATAAACTCTCCCTTTACTTAAAGGTTATTCTTGAGCTTTTTGTTTTTTCTTTTTAGGTTTTTCTAACTTGGTTTCTTTAGAAGCTAATTTAGCTTCTATTTCTTCTTCAGATAAACCTTGTTTTTTTAGTTGTTGTTTTTCAAAGAAATTAACTTTTTGTAATAAATTCTTAACAGTATCTGTTGGAATAACTCCTTTACTTAACCATTTTTCTACTTTATCTTCTTTGATTGTAATGGTCATTGGTTTTGTTATAGGATTATAGAAACCTATAACATCTAAATACTTGCCGTCACGTTTTTTTCGTGAATCAACAACAACTATTCTGTAAAAAGGTTTCTTCTTAGAACCCATTCGAGTAAGTCTCATTTTTACTGCCAATGTTCTTTACCTCCGGTTTTTAAAATTTACTCATGATCTTTTTTTGATCAATTTTACTGAATTTTTTCATCATTTTTTTCATAGTATTGAATTGCTTAATTAATCTATTTATTTCAGAAACAGGCCGTCCACTACCTAAAGCAATTCTCTTTCTTCTACTACCATTAAGAATTTCAGGTTTTCTTCTTTCTTCAGGTGTCATAGATAAAATTATAGCTTCAATATGTTTTAACTGTTTATCATCAACATTTGCTTCTTTTAACATTTTTGAATCCACCCCAGGTATCATAGAAATAATCTGTTTTAGTGGTCCCATTTTTTTTATTTGCTGTAATTGATCTAAGAAATCTTCAAGGGTGAATTGATTTTTTCGAATTCTTTTTTCCAGTTCAGCTGCTTTTTTTTCATCAAAGACTTCTTGAGCTTTTTCAACTAATGATACAATATCACCCATTCCAAGAATTCTGGAAGCCAGCCTATCAGGATAAAATTCTTCAATATCACTTAATTTCTCTCCTGTACCAATAAATTTAATTGGCTTGCCTGTTATATCAACAATTGATAATGCAGCGCCACCACGGGTATCTCCGTCTAACTTAGTAAGAATTATACCTGAAACTTCCAGACGAGAATTGAATTCTTTTGCCATGTTAACAGCATCTTGACCAATCATTGCATCAACTATTAACAATGTTTCAGAAGGTTTAACATTATTTTTTATATCTTCCAATTCCTTCATCATATCTTCATCAATATGAAGCCTGCCCGCAGTATCAAGAATAACTATATCATGTAATTTAGAAGTAGCGTGATCTATAGAATTTTTACAAATTTCAACCGGATTTTTATTTTCTTCAAAATATACAGGAATGTTTAGAGCTGCTCCAATTTTTTTTAATTGATCAATAGCTGCTGGCCTGTATATATCTGCTGCTACTAATAGAGGATTCTTTTTCTTTTTTCGTAAAAAATTTGCAAGCTTACCTGCAAATGTTGTCTTTCCTGAACCCTGTAAACCACAAAGCATTATAACAGCAGGAGGTGTTCCGCCTAAATTTAACTGTCTATTTTCCCCACCTAAAATTTTTATTAATTCATCATGAACAATTTTTATAAAAGCCTGACCGGGAGTTATGCTTGCTATAACTTCCTGTCCTAAAGCTTTTTCTTTAATGTCTGAAATTAATTTTTTTACTACTTTGTAATTAACATCAGCAGCAAGTAATGCTAATTTAATTTCTTTAATAGTATCTTTTATATTCTCTTCTGTTATTTTACCATATCCACGGATTTTATGAAATATCTTCTCAAACTTTTCACTTAAGTCATTAAACATAATCAAATTCCCTTTGTAAAAATTTGCCTCTTAATTTACTAAATAATTATAGATAAATCAAGTATTTTTTTTATCTATTGCTTTTTTTTGAATATTATGTTATTATAATCCATAAAAACTTAAAACGAGGACATTGAGATGAATAAAGATTTTTTATATTCCAGGTCTAATAATGAGCACACTAAAATCAAATTAAAAAATGATATTACAATTGGTGAGGATTTTGTAATTATAGCAGGGCCATGCAGTGTAGAATCTTATGAACAAGTGCTAACTATTGCAAAATCTGTAAAAAAATCGGGAGCTCATATTTTAAGAGGAGGGGCTTTTAAACCAAGGACTTCTCCTTATTCTTTTCAAGGACTGGGGCTTGAGGGCTTGAAAATTTTGTATGAAGTTTCTAGATTAGTTAAGCTTCCAACTGTAACTGAAGTATTAGATCCAAGAGATGTGTCATGGGTTTCAGAATTTGTAGATATTTTGCAAGTTGGCGCTCGTAATATGCAAAATTTTTCTCTTTTAACAGAGATTGGAAAAACACAAAAACCTGTAATATTAAAAAGAGGAATGTATTCTACATTACAAGAATGGCTTAATAGTGCTGAATATATTTTAAAAGAAGGCAATCCGAATGTTATTTTGTGTGAAAGAGGCATAAGAACATTTGAAACATATACAAGGAATACTTTAGATTTAAGTATTGTATCGGCAGTAAAAGAATTGACTCATCTTCCAATAATTGTTGATCCTTCTCATGCTACTGGGCGGCCATCTCTTATTGGACCAATGTCTCTTGCAAGTGTATTTTCAGGAGCTGATGGAATTATGGTAGAGGTACATCATGACCCAAAAAATGCCTTAAGTGATAAGGATCAGGCTTTACTTCCAGAAGAGTTTGATAACTTAGTGAAACAGATTAATAAAACCGTTAATTTTTATTATAATTTAAAAAATGAGGGATAATAATATGCAATTAAAAGAATTGAGAGATAATATCGATAATATCGATTTCCAGATTTTGAAATTATTAAATGAACGTTATGAAAATGCTTTGAAAATTAGTAAACTAAAAGATAAAATAGAAGATCAAAATAGAGAACAGGAAATCTTTGAGAAAGTGAAGAATAATTCTTTTAAACTTTTAGATGCATCCTTTATAACTGATGTCTATAAAAAAATTATAACTTATAGTAGGGAACTTCAATCCAAAGATTTAAAACTTATTGGTTTTCAAGGAGAACATGGGGCTTATTCAGAAGAAGCAGCTATTACTTATAATAGAGAATATGTGCCAATTCCTTTCTCAGAATTTAAAGAGATTTTTGATAATGTTGAAAAGGGTATTTTAGATTATGGAATTGTACCTGTTGAAAATTCTATTGGTGGAGCTGTTACTGAAGTAAATGATCTTTTATTAAATACAAATCTTTATATAGTAGGAGAAATGAAAATTAAAATCAATCATTGTTTGTTAAAAAATAAAGAAACAGATTATAGAGATTTGAGAGTCGTTTATTCTCATCCTCAGGCTCTTGCTCAATGTAGAAATTTTTTGATAAGGAATAAATTAGAAGCAAGGCCATACTATAATACAGCTGGAGCTGCTAAAATGTTAGCATCAGAAAAACCTAATGGAGCTGCTGTAATAGCTGGTAAATTATGTGCTAAATTATATAATTTAGAAATAATCAAAGAAAATATTGAGGATAATTACAACAATATTACCAGATTTGTTATTATTGCAAAGCAACCAAGTGAAAAAGGTAATAAATGTTCAATCGTTTTTTCCACACCTCATAAAGCAGGAACATTATTTAATATTTTAAAAATATTTGCAGAAGCAAAAATTAATCTGACAAGAATAGAATCGATCTCAATGATAGAAGATAAATTAAATTATGCTTTTTTTCTTGATTTTATTGGCAATCCTAATGATAAAATTATTGGAGATACATTAAATAAAGTGAAAAAAGAAACTTCAATGTATAAATTTCTGGGTTGCTATCAAGAGTCGAAAATAAAATTTTAAAAAAATTGACAATATACCAAAAAAATCATATATTTAAATTATGAGCAATAAAAATATAAAAGTATGTATTATTGATGATTCATTAATGTATAGAACATATCTAAAAAAATTGCTAAAAGAATATAATGCATCTATAGAAATATTTGAATATTCTGATAATTTATACTTACTTCAAGAAATAGCTAACATAAAACCTGACATAATAATATCAGATATAGAATTAAAATATATTAAAGGATTTTCTTTAGTGCATATAATAAAAAATATATTAAAGATTGAAGTTCCAATTATTTTAATTAGCGGTGTCTGGAATAATAAATATGGGATATATCTTGCTAAAAAATTTGGCCAGTTTTATATATTATCAAAAAATTTTAGTAACAGAATGTTGTATAATCTTTTAAATAATTTAATTTATAAGCTAAAGAGAGATGTTTATAAAAATATAGAAAGTACAAATATAGAAAAAATACTAAGCTTATATATCCAATCATTAGAAAAACAAATATCTCAAAAAGAGCTTTTAGAGGACTTATCTATTTTAAATATTTATATCCATAAAAAAGATGATTATATCTATTATTTATTTAAAGTAATAGATAATTATCTTTTCATAAATAATGTTTATATTATATATACTAAAAAAAACACTCATTATATATACAGATATTCTTTTTCAAAAGTTCATAGTAAATGTTTAAAATACATTGATAAACATGTTATCTCTAAAAGAAATACTAAATTAATAACTTTAGAAAATAAAAATAATGAATATATTTTTACTGATATAAAAAAGAATTCAGAGGAATTAGCAAAAGAACATTTATATATTTTTAGATATAAAAAAATAGTAAAAGAAATATTCAAATTTAGAATATATCTTGAATATATTTATGATAATATGTTAGGGGATTTTCTCAATATATTAAAACTATTTTTGGATAATAGTGTTAGAAATTTATTGCTAACAGAATATGTAATTTACAGTTCACAAATTGACCAATTGACACAGCTTTATAATAGAGTATATCTTTATGAATTTTTGGAAGAATTGGAAAAAAATTTTCAAAATAATCAAATTGATTATTCTCTGATATTAATTGATATAGATTTTTTTAAAGAGGTAAATGATACCTATGGTCATATAGCGGGCGATTATGTTTTAAAAGAAATTTCTTCTATCTTAGTTGATAATGTAAGACCCTTTGATGAAGTATTTCGCATAGGAGGAGAAGAAATATTAATAGTTTTACCAAATACAGAGCTTAATATTGCAAAAAAAGTGGCAGATAGGTTATTACAACAGATTAGAAACTATAACTTTGTTTTTGAAGATAAGGAAATAAAAATTAGAATATCAGCTGGAATTTATAGTAGAAAATTATTAAATGAAGATGATAAACCTCTCGATATTATAAAGTATGCAGATTATTATCTATACCAAGCAAAAAGAAATGGGCGGGATCAAGTTAAAAGTCCTTTTTAAAATATTAATATTGTTTTTTTTAATCAATTCAATATATTCTCAAGAAGTTCTTATCAGATGGGCTTATCAGCCAGATAAATCTACAGATTTTACAGTCGGTATAAGAGAAGGAATAGTTAAATTAAAAAATAATCAAGGAATAAATTTTTACAAACTTATTGTAGATTCTACACGAGCAGATTTTATAATAAAATTAATACATCAAAATGGGAAGAATCGTTTTCAAATTTTGCCAAATGAGAATACAAAAACTTCAATATATTCTGCTGGGAAATTGGATTTTTTCTCAGCACCACTTGCTCCTGAAAATATTGATTTGTATAAAACAGAACCAATAACTCTTAAAGATAGTAATTTATATTTTTTGATAACTGCTGATGGCTATCATTATGCAAAACTTTATATTATATCTCAATATCTTAATAATCCTATTGAAAGTTCAATAAAAACATCATCAGATTGGATACCTGCAAAGATAACATATTCTATTCCTGTGACAATTGACAAATTGGAAAAATATGAATTACCATATCTTGATATGGAAACAACATTAGAAGGTTTTGTAAATTTATATTCTATGGAACTTATTGAGCAATTGACAGATGAAAAAATAAATATAAATGTAAATCAAATAAAAGAAATTAAATCTTACTCTCAAACCAATAGAGATACTATTTTGTGGTATAATAGGGGAAAAGTATTGAAATATTTTAAAATGAAAAGAAGATATACTTATGTTGATCAAAAAGAAGGTTTTATGGATATATTTTTGAAAAATGGCGATTTAAAAACCACTTATTTACCAGATACAACATTTTTTTTATTTAAATATGATAATAAAGTAGATACTATATATTTTTCTGGTTTTTTTTGGATGGAAGAGTTAGGAAAGTCAAAATATAATTATATATGGGAACGGACATATAATCAGAGAGTAGATAAAAAATTTCTCATCAATTTAGAATTGAAATAGAAGAAGGTTGATAATATAATAGTTTTAATTATTATCTTTTATTTAGCGAAAGAGAGTTGTCAATTGTAGTTATTACAAGAGTTACAAAGGAAAAGAGAGGAGAAATCAATGAGGAAAAGGGTGTTGTTTGTATGTGTGCATAATTCTGCACGAAGCCAGATGGCAGAGGTTTTTCTTAATAAATATGGTTCAGATAAATTTTATGCAGAAAGTGCAGGTCTTGAACCGGGTGAATTAAATCCTATTGTTGTAGATGCAATGAAAGAAATAGGTATTGATATATCAAATAATAAGACAAAAGGGGTTTTTGATTTTTTAAAGCAGGGTAAAAAATATGATATAGTAATCACTGTTTGTGATGAATCTAATTCTGAAAGATGTCCGACTTTCCCCGGTCAGGCAGAACGTTATCATTGGGGATTTGAAGATCCATCATCTTTTGAAGGAAGTTATGAGGAAAAATTAGCTAAAACGCGTAAGGTTAGAGAGCAAATAAAGGATAAGATTTTAGAGTTTATAAAAAATTATGGAAAATAAATTTTTATAGTCAGTTACTTAGTAAAGTAATGAGTTATTTCAAGATTTTTATACTACCATTTATCGTAGATAGATCCATTTGATATGTTCCATTTCCCAGCTGAATTTCTAAGCTTTTAGGGCCAAAGCCGGATTTTACCTTCCATCCAAAATCATTTTTTATAGAACCATTGATAGTTGATGCAGATATTTTTCCATCAAAATGTTCTGGTAATCTTATACTTATTCCGCCATTTACTGTAGATGCTTCTAAGTCATTTGATAAGTTAGAAAAATCAGCTGTAATGGAGCCATTTACTGTTTCTATATTTGATCTTTTAGAAAATATGCAGGCTGCTATTGAGATTTTCCCATTAACAGTTTCAATATCAAATTGTTTAGCTTTTAATTGTAGACATTGTACATTTCCGTTAACAGTTTCAATATCAAAGTCGAGAGGTTTTTCCGGGATTTGTAAACTAATTTTTACTTCTGGATATTTTTTTGAAAATAATTCCCATAAAGAAGATTTTCGTTTTATTTTATTGATTTTTATTTTTAAAGTACCATTTTTTTGAGTAATTTCAATTACTTTATTTAGTAATTCTTCCTGGCTCATTTCCTTTATCCATTTTCCTTTGATTTTTATATTAAGTTTTATTTCGTTGGAATTAGTGTTTTTAAGAATAATATCTCCATTAACATTTTCAACTGTTATTGATTCGATATTTGATGGATCAAAATTTTTGCTGAAAGCTTTTTCAAAATAGGAACCTTCTCCGAAAATTGTTAGATTAAAGAATATAATCCATAGAATAAAAAATTGTTTCATTTTATCCTCCCTTTTTTATTATACTACGTTTATCTTTTTAAAATAGTTTCATATATTTGAAATTTTTAATATTATTAGATATAGAATAAACTTAACAAACTTGTTAATATTTTGTGGATAACTTTGTTATTATTCGCCTAACTTCCCATCATTAGAAGGATTAGTTGTTTTTAATAATATAATAGTAATTAGCTAACATATTGTATATCAACAAATTACTATAATAGCCTAAATAATAAGAACTTATGTGTATTTTGCCTAAATATACAATTTATTGACAAAAATTAATGTTAGTATTTTGTGGATAACTTTAAAAATAGTTATCTATTATTTTTTTGTAAAAGTAAAAATTAATATCAAATAAATAAAGAATACCTATATAAAAATGTAGACTTTTTAATTATAGAAAGAATTAAATTTAGCGAACAATAAACTCATTAATTGATTTTTTCACGATGTTAAATATTAATACTTATAATTTTTATAATGTAAATTACTCAAAATTTTTGGATACTATTTTATATTTTCTTAATATTTTTATTTATAATAAAATAAAAATAGTATATTTATTGCTTTTTATGATAAGAAAGGTTAAATTTATTTTTTCTCCGAATTAAATTATACAAAGTTTTTTATTAAAAAATCTGAAAATATTTATAAAAATTTTTTTTAATTTTGCGGATAGTTTAAAGCTTCTGGAATGTACAATGAGCTAAAATTTGTAATCTTGAAGTTTTCCAATGTCTATCTTTTTGAAATAGTGTCATATATTTGAAATTTTTATTGACAATCATTATCTATTTTTTTTATTATTAGTAAAAAATAGGAGTTTTTATGGATAATAACAAAATTTTAATTATAGATGATGAAGTTTCTATAATTAAAGCTCTGGAGATGATATTAACATTTGAGGGGTATAAAATTTATTCAGCTACTTCAGCCAATGAGGGATTGAAAATATTGGAAAATGAAGATATAGCAGCTGTTTTACTTGATATTAGAATGGAAGGTATGGATGGCATTACATGTCTGGAAAAAATAAAAGAAAGATGGCCGGAGATACCAGTTATAATGATATCAGGTGTTGCCACAATAGATCATGCTATTACAGCTATTAAAAAGGGAGCATTTGATCTATTAGAGAAACCTTTAGATAAAAATAGGGTTTTGATTACCTTACGCAATGCGCTTTCTATGCAAAAATTATATAAAGAAAATTATAATATAAAGAAAAGTTTATCAAAAAAATATGAAATAATTGGAGAGAGTAAGGCAATTAAGACTATCAAAGATTTAATTAGGCAGGTTGCTCCTACAGATGCAAGAGTTTTAATTACTGGAGAAAATGGAACAGGAAAAGAATTAGTTGCAAGAAATATACATTCATTAAGTAAAAGAAAAGATAAACCATTTATTGAATTAAATTGTGCGGCAATTCCTTCTGGATTGTTTGAAAGTGAATTGTTTGGACATGAGAAAGGTTCTTTTACAGGAGCAATTCAGACTCAGAAGGGTAAATTTGAATTAGCTAATGGTGGGACACTGTTTTTTGATGAAGTTGGAGACATGGAACTGGATGCGCAGGCTAAGGTTCTGCGGGCAATTGAAAATGGAGTTATTTTTAGGGTTGGTAGTTCTGTTCCAATAGAGGTAGATGTTAGGTTGATTTCTGCTACGAATAAAAATTTGCCGGAAGAGGTAGCTAATGGTAAATTTAGAGAAGATTTGTATTATAGATTGAATGTTGTGCCAATTTATGTTCCGCCTTTACGTGAAAGAAAGGAAGATATTCCCATACTTGTGGAGTATTTTATAAAGGAATTTTGTAATAGAGAAAATATCCCGGAAAAAATTATTGAGAAAGATGCAATTGAATTTTTGAAATCACAAAATTGGCCTGGTAATATCAGAGAATTAAAAAATATAATAGAAAGAGCTGTAATTTTGACAAGGGATAAAGTTATTAAAAAAGAAAATCTGTTTTTGATTCCTGCAATTGAGAAACCGAATGATAAATGGAATCAATTGCTTGCAATAGAGGATTTTTCTAAATTTAAACAAAGATGTGAAAAGGAATACTTAAAGCATTATTTGGATAAGAATAACTGGAATATAAGCATGACAGCAAAGAATATTAATATTCAAAGAAGTAATTTATATATAAAAATTGAAAAATATTTTCCAGAATATTTTAAAGATAAGAAAATTTAAATTTATATTTTTTTGAAATTTTATCAAAAAAATAAAAAAAATACTTGACAAATAACAAAGATATATTATTTTAGATATAACGATATATCAAATGTATCAAAGAAGGGATGAATGAAAAGAAAAAGATTAACAATTAAAGATATAGCAAAAAAAGCCGGGGTTTCAGTTTCAACTGTTAGTCAAGTATTAAATAATAAAGGGAGAATATCAAGTAAAACAAAAAAGAGAGTTTTAGAGGTAATAGAGGAAGTAAATTTTTATCCTAGTAGAGCTGGGAGGGCATTAGTTCAGAGAAAATCTGGGAATATAGGTGTATTTGTTAGTCATGAACACTTTACAATAAAAGAGCCTTTTTATAATCATATTTATTTTGGAAGTGAGGTAGTTGCGCAGGAAAGTGATTATTATTTAATATTAAATATTTTAAAATCTCAGAATAATAGTTTTTATATTCCCAGATGTGTTGCAGATCATTCTATTGATGGGGCAATAATTTTAGGAGAGGTAAGTGATTCATTGATTGATTTATTGGCTTCTGAAAATTTGCCTATGGTTTTTGTTGATTATCTTCCTAAAAGAAGGGATATTAAGTTTTCTGCAGTATTGATTGATAATGTTAACGGAGCTAAAATGGCTGTTAATCATCTTATCAATTTAGGTTATAAAAGGATAGGTTTTATTGGTAAAGATTTTGAGCACCCAAGCATTAAAGATAGATATAAAGGATATCGGATTGCTTTGAAAGAAAGTCAATTACCTTTATTGGAAGAGTTTGTCTTTACAGATAAGAAAAAAGATGATGTATTTGGTTATAAGGTAGCGCAACATATTGCAAAATCTGGGGATTTGCCGGATGCGGTTTTTTGTGCTAATGATTCAGTCGCTGTATATTTTATAAAAGGGTTTTTTGAAAATAATATTAGAGTGCCGAACGATATTGCAGTGGTTGGATTTGATAATATTGAAATTGCCTCTCATATATATCCGCCATTGACAACTGTCCATGTATTTCGAGAGGAGATAGGTCAAATTGCTATGAAACAGGCTTTAAGTATGCTTGAAAATAAATCTTTCTCTGGTTTAACTACTTATGTTAATACAAAATTAGTAATTAGAAAAAGTTGTGGTTCTAAAGAATCTTATAGTGATGAAGAATTGTATTTATAATTTTTTTGTTTTTGGTTAATCGTTATATCAAAGGAGATTGAATGTTAAAATTAAAAAGAGTTTTTGACAGGCCTGTATTAGAACCAATATCTGGTAATAAATGGGAGAGTAGAGCAGTTTTGAATCCTGCAGTTATTAGAGTAAATAATGAAGTACATGTATATTATAGGGCTGTTGAGGGAGACAATTTTTCTTCAATTGGGTATGCTAAATTTGATCTTGAGGGGAACTTAATTTATAGACATAATAATCCTGTTTTAAAAAGAGAATTTCCTGAAGAATCTCATGGGGTAGAAGATCCACGCATTGTATTTTTTGAAGGTAATTATTATATGTTTTATGTTGCTTATGATGGAAATACTACAAAAGTTGGGATTGCTAAAACTCAGGATTTA
This sequence comes from uncultured bacterium, assembly GCA_964384205.1. GTDB lineage: Bacteria > JAGOEH01 > JAGOEH01 > JAGOEH01 > CAYLKS01 > CAYLKS01. Next base: position 20,124 of record CAYLKS010000016.1, read on the forward strand.
GTAAATTTTACAAAGCTTGGATTTATAAAATTAAATAAGTTTGATAAAGATGCATTTATTTTTCCAGAGAGAATTAATGGCAATATTATATATGTTCATAGAATAGATCCGGATATTCAATATGCTTATTTTAATTCTATAGAAGAATTATTAAATTATTCTGAAGAAGAATGGGATGAATATATTAAGAATATAGATAAATATACTATTTTGAGGCCTAAATATAACTGGGAAAATATGAAAATTGGAGGAGGAGTTCCACCTATTAAGACAGATTTTGGGTGGTTATTTATTTACCATGGAGTTGAGAAATTAAATGATAAGAATGATAGAATTTATAGAGCAGGAGTAGCATTATTAGATTTAGAAGATCCTGCTAAAGTTATTGGTAGATTAGATTATCCTATTTTGGAACCTCAGATGGAATGGGAAATTAAAGGGGATGTTAATAATGTAGTTTTTCCAACAGGGCATTATATCTATAATGATGCTATCTATGTTTTTTATGGATGCGCTGATAAAGTAATAGGACTTGCTTATGCTAAAATTTCTGACTATTATGATGCCTTTTTTGTCAATCTTTCTTAATTAGTTTTTTTAACCTGTCATCAAAAGGGGGATTTTGATGAAACGTTTTGTTTATTTGTTGGTCGTATTTTTTTGGATGTACCTGGTACATTTTGCAGGTGAGATAGTATGCAATGGAGATTTAGAGGATAGTGATGTGCCTGCTGGTTGGGTATTTGACAATGGAGGAGATACAGAGGTAAAAGGGGAATGGAGTAGTAAGGTATACAGGAGTGCGGAGAGGAGTTTAAGTATAGAGAAGCCGTCTGGTGGAAGTAGTGTAGCGGTATGGAGTTTTGGACATAGTATGAGTGATTGGAATTGGAATAGTGGTTGGGAGAGTGGCAAGAGCATAAGAGTAGGCGGTTATGTAAAGGCAGAGGATTTAGTAGGAACGGCAAAGATAGTATATAGTTTTTATAAATCAGGGGTAAATATATTTGGAGAGGATATAGAGTTGGTATTACCTACAGGTACGTATGATTGGACAAAGATAGAGAATAGTGAGAGTATAGTATTACCGGATGGAGTGGATAGTATAGGTATAAAGTTAGAGGTATGTTCAGATGGTTCGGGAAAGGTATATTTTGATGATTTGATATGTGAGAGTGAGGATGGAAGTTGGATAGGAGGAGATGTATATAATTTGAATTTGAACATACCGAAGGGATGGTTTTATTGGGTGGATAAGATGGCGAGTGGAGAGATAACGCATGGAATAGTGACAGTAAGTAGTGAGTATGCGCATAGTGGAAGATATAGTTTAAAGGTTATGGATAGAGATGGTGAGGGTAGTGAGGTAGTAGCGATATCGGATAGGAATGAGATACCAGAGGGAGGCAAGCGTTATAGATTTGGAGTATGGGTGAAGTTGGTAGGCACGCCAGTAGATCCGGATGATAGTGAGAAGATAGGATTTACATTGACATGGCACAAGGATGAATCGGGCTGGGCAGAGATAAGAGGAGAGGATTTTAAGATAGTATCGCAGGTAGCGAGTGATATAGATTGGAGGTATTATGAATTTGAGGCGGAGGCGCCAGAGGATGCGAACAGAGTAAGTATAAGAGCGAGGTTTTGGCATAATGTGACAGGAGAGGCATATTTTGATGATTTTACCTGTGAGATGATAGATGAAGAAGAGGAATCGGAGATAGTACACAATGGAGATTTAGAGGATAGTGATGTGCCTGCTGGTTGGGTATTTGACAATGGA
>CAYLKS010000016.1:22006-50554 GCA_964384205.1 uncultured bacterium
CAATGGAGATTTAGAGGATAGTGATGTGCCTGCTGGTTGGGTATTTGACAATGGAGGAGATACAGAGGTAAAAGGGGAATGGAGTAGTAAGGTATACAGGAGTGCGGAGAGGAGTTTAAGTATAGAGAAGCCGTCTGGTGGAAGTAGTGTAGCGGTATGGAGTTTTGGACATAGTATGAGTGATTGGAATTGGAATAGTGGTTGGGAGAGTGGCAAGAGCATAAGAGTAGGCGGTTATGTAAAGGCAGAGGATTTAGTAGGAACGGCAAAGATAGTATATAGTTTTTATAAATCAGGGGTAAATATATTTGGAGAGGATATAGAGTTGGTATTACCTACAGGTACGTATGATTGGACAAAGATAGAGAATAGTGAGAGTATAGTATTACCGGATGGAGTGGATAGTATAGGTATAAAGTTAGAGGTATGTTCAGATGGTTCGGGAAAGGTATATTTTGATGATTTGATATGTGAGAGTGAGGATGGAAGTTGGATAGGAGGAGATGTATATAATTTGAATTTGAACATACCGAAGGGATGGTTTTATTGGGTGGATAAGATGGCGAGTGGAGAGATAACGCATGGAATAGTGACAGTAAGTAGTGAGTATGCGCATAGTGGAAGATATAGTTTAAAGGTTATGGATAGAGATGGTGAGGGTAGTGAGGTAGTAGCGATATCGGATAGGAATGAGATACCAGAGGGAGGCAAGCGTTATAGATTTGGAGTATGGGTGAAGTTGGTAGGCACGCCAGTAGATCCGGATGATAGTGAGAAGATAGGATTTACATTGACATGGCACAAGGATGAATCGGGCTGGGCAGAGATAAGAGGAGAGGATTTTAAGATAGTATCGCAGGTAGCGAGTGATATAGATTGGAGGTATTATGAATTTGAGGCGGAGGCGCCAGAGGATGCGAACAGAGTAAGTATAAGAGCGAGGTTTTGGCATAATGTGACAGGAGAGGCATATTTTGATGATTTTACCTGTGAGATGATAGAGGAGACTTCAACACCTATTGTAGAGAATAATGAAGTTAAAGTTAAAAAGACTTCTATTTTTCAGAATTATCCTAATCCGTTTAACCCGACAACAAAAATTTCCTATTATTTAGAAAAGCCTGGCACAGTAAAACTTGAAATTTATAATTTACTTGGGCAGAAGGTTAAAATTCTTGTTGATAATTATCAGTCTGCTGGACAACATTCTATAGTTTGGAATGGAAGAGATAAAAATAATAGAAAAGTGCCATCGGGTGTTTATTTTTATATGTTAAAGACGGAAAATAAGGTATATACTCGTAAAATGTTATTACTGAAATAATAAAGATATGAATATTTCCTCCTCTTTCTTTTGGAAAGGGGAGGAAATTTTAATAAGAGGTGGTGCCTATGAGATTTAAAATTGTGTTTTTGATATTAGTATTTGGGGTTATGGAAATTCTTTTTGCTGGAACAACAGGAAAATTATCAGGTAGAATAATAGATGCAGAGACTGGTGAGGCATTAATTGGAGCAAATGTTATAATTGATAAGATATGGAAAAATGGTAAAGAAGAACCTTTGAAAAGAGTATATGGAGCAGCAGCAGATGCAGAAGGTTATTATTATATTATAAATATTCCGCCGGGAGTATATACAGTAAGGGCTAATATGATTGGTTACCAGGCGAGTATAGTTAAGAAGGTTAAAATTTTAGTTGATAAAACAGTAACATTAGATTTTAAACTATATCAAACAGCAATTGAAGGAGAAGAGGTTGTAGTAGTTGCAGAGAAGAAAATGATCCAGATGGATTTAACATCAACATCGGCAAATGTGAGTTCTGATGTTTTAGATAAATTGCCAGTTGAGAATTTTCATGATGTTATAAATTTGCAGGCAGGGGTTGTTGATGGTCATTTTAGAGGGGGAAGGCAGGGAGAAGTTGCTTATATGATGAATGGTATTGCTATAAATGATGTGTTTTCCGGAGATGCTGCGTTTGATGTGGAAAATAATATGATTGAACAGCTTGAAGTTATAAGTGGTACTTTTAATGCCGAATATGGTCAGGCTATGTCTGGAGTTGTAAATATTGTAACAAAAGAAGGTACAGATGAATATCATTTTAATTTGAATGCTTACACAGGAGATTATTATACAAATCATACCAATATTTTTTGGAATAAGAATAGATTTAGGTTTTCTAATATATATAATTTTGAAGGTTCTTTGACGGGTCCTGTATATAAAAAATTATTACCAGGGGTGACGTTTTATTCTGCTTTTAGATATTTTAAAGATAATGGTGCTTTATGGGGAAAAAGGATGTTTTTGCCATCTGATTCATCTGATTTTTCAAGTGATGATCCTTCGCAATGGTTTGTTAAAGCCTCAGGTGATAATAAATATGTTCCTATGAATGATATTGAACAATTTACAGGTCATGGTAAAATTACAGCAAGAATGGGGAGTGGAATTAAGTTTTCTTTTGAAGGATTATTTCAGAAAAAAGACTATAGAAAATACGATCATTTATATAGATTAAATCCAGAAGGAGATGTAAAATACCATACTCGTAGTAATATAATTACAGGGATTTTGAATAAAACATTTTCACCGAAATTTTTTATGGATTTAAAATTTGCATATTTTTCTACGCATAATTATTATTATTTATATAATAAATGGGATGATTCTCGTTATCAGTCTGAGGAAAAACAGAGAATAACTTCTGGGGCTGCATTTTTAGTATGTGGTACAAAAAATGATAGGGAAGATAGAAAAACAAAGACATTAACAGGTAAATTGGAATTTACGTATCAATATAATAGAGTACATCAATTTAAAACAGGCATAGAATATAGAAAAAATCAGTTAAATTATTCATATATACAGACAATGATTAGTGCACAGACTAATTTTAAACCGGAATTGCCAGATAGATCGAGTCCTTTAAATAATTCATATACACATAAGCCATCAGAATTTTCATATTATATTCAGGATAAGATGGAGTTTAAAGAGATTATTGTAAATCTTGGGATGAGGTTTGATTATTTTGATCCAAATGGATATGTTCCGTCAAATTTGAATTTTCCTGACACATCACCACTTAAAAAAGCATCGAGTAAGAGTAAATGGTCGCCAAGGGTAGGTATTGCGTATCCAATTTCAGATAATGGTGTGCTTCATGTATCTTATGGACATTTTTTCCAGGTGCCAAATTTTATGTATTTGTATGAAAATTCAGAATTTGAGGTAGCAGTAAGGTCTTTTCCTATAATGGGGAATAGTGATTTATCACCTCAGAAGACAGTTAATTATGAATTGGGATTACAGCAGCAATTAACACAGGATTATGCATTAGATTTGACATTATTTTATAAAGATATAAGAGATTTGATAGCAACAGAGATTATAGAGAAGAAAGATACTTATGATAAATATGCAAGATATATAAATAAAGATTATGGAATGGTAAAAGGAATTACATTGTCTTTACAAAAAAGACAGGTGGGATTGTTTGGAGGATCTATTGATTATACATATCAGGTAGCATTGGGTAATGCTTCAGATCCAAGGTCTGCATGGATGAATAATCAGAAGGAGCCTCCTGTAGAGAGTGAGAAAAAGATGGTTCCCCTTGATTGGGATAGAAGGCATTCACTTAATTTATCTTTATTTGTAACAAATGGCAAGACGTATAATTTGAGTTTTATCAGTAAATTTGGAAGTGGGTTGCCTTATACACCGGCTTATCAGAATCAAAAAACAGCACCTGAAAATTCAGGAAGAAAACCAGCATTTTTTGATTTTTCTATTTATGGATATAGATATATAAATATTGGGAAATCTCGAATAAGTTTATATGTAAAAATTTATAATTTGTTTGATAGAAAAAATGAGCTTGATGTTTATTCTGATACAGGAAGAGCTGGATATACTCTTGCTCCTGAATCATCAGGTAAGATAAGAGGTGTAAATACAGCAGATGAATTTTATGCAAGACCGGATTTTTATTCAACACCTCGAAAGATTTTGATAGGTTTTAATTACCAGTTTTAGAAAATGGAGATGGATATGAAAATATTAAAGTTTCTTTTGATTATTATTGTATTATTAGAAGTGGAGATACTTGCACAAAAGGATTTAACTGGAGATATAAAATATACAAAAAAGGGGATAATGGATGGTAATTTAGTTAGAACTCTATTTCGGAATATTGGAGAGGTTGGATTATGGCCTGATCAGCCATCAGGAGAATGGCCAAAGGGGAGTGGTCATTCTTATTTAGATGGTGTTGCTATGATAGTTAGTGTATCTACTTATGATAAGAATGGTAATTTGATCCATCCAATGGAAACGAATTATAGGGAATTTGTGAAATTATCTCCTGATAAAACAAAGGTATATGGTTGGGCGCCATTACCGGGATATGCAAATCCTTATCAAGATGAACCAGCTATGAGTGATAATTCTGATACATGGCCGGAATGTTGGCCTGATAAAAGAGATGAACCAGATGGCTGGTGTGGTTATTGGAATGGTTTTTTTGGTAAGGGTGTTATGAATGCTGATCTTGAAACATATTATGTTATGGATGATGATCCTGATGAGAGTTATCCAGATTTTTATCCGGATAGCACAGATCCTACAAGAAGAGGGGCTGGACTTGAGGTTAGTGTTCGAGGTTTTCAATGGTCTCATGTTTTAGCAGAGGATTGTATATTTTGGTTATATTCTATACATAATGAAGGTACAACAGATTATGATAGTACATATTTTGCGCAATATGTTGATTGGGGAATTGGCGGTACTGATGACAGCAGTGATGATGGAGGAGCTTATGATACAAGGTTGGATATTGCATATGCTTATGACGGAGATGGATTAGGAAGTCCAAATAGATGGTCTCCAGTTGGTGTTGCAGGATATGGATTTTTAGAGAGTCCTGGTAATTCTATAAATGGTAAGGATGATGATGAAGATGGTATAGTTGATGAAAGTAGAGATGATAATATTGATAATGATGGTGATTGGACGCCTTTTACTGACCTTAATAATAATGGCAAATGGGATAAAGGAGAGCCTTTAAATGATGATTTAGGACGTGATGGTATTGGTCCAATGGATGAAGGATATGAAGGTCCTGATGAAGGTGAAGGTGATGGCAAACCCACTCATGGTGAGCCTGATTTTGATGAAACTGATCCAGATGAATCAGATCAGATTGGTTTAACTGGTTTTAATATTTTTCCTGTACATTATTATGAATTACATGATGATGAACAAAACTGGAATGTATTTAAAGAAGCAGTGCCTCCCGGATATGGTGAAAATGTTTTAAATGGTGTTAATTTAGGGATGTTTTTTTCTTCTGGAAGTTTTCCTTTAAAAGCAGGTCAGACAGAAAGATTTTCTATGGCTTTATTATTTGGCGAAGACAGAGACGATTTAGTTAGAAATAAAAAGACAGTTCAGCAGATATATGATGCTGATTATAGATTTGCTCAGCCTCCTAAAAAACCTACTGTCCATGTAGTGGCAGGTGATGGAAAAGTAACATTATATTGGGATGATGTTGCTGAGTCTTCTTATGATAGATTTTTAGGTGAATATGATTTTGAAGGTTATGCAATTTATAGATCTACTGATCCTAATTTTTTAGAATGTAGATTAATTACAGATAGTTATGGAAATTTGACATTTAGAAAACCAATAGCTAAATTTGATAAAAAAGATGGTTTAAAGGGACCTCATCCTATTGATATTAATGGTATTAAATATGATTTGGGAAATGATACAGGGTTGAGACATACATATATTGATGAGGGATTACAGAATGGCCAGGTTTATTATTATGCTGTTGTAAGTTATGATAAAGGGTTTGTAGATACAAGTATTACAGGAGAAGTGGGAGGAATAGCACCTACAGAATGCACCTCGATTATCAAAGGTGATGTATATGGTGAGGTAGAATTTGATATTAATACTTGTATGGCAATACCCCAGGCACCAGCAGCAGGTTATACCCCTCCTTTTATCGATAATTTGAAATATGAAGGTAAAGGCAATGGTAGATGTGATATTAAGATAATAGATCCTGATTCTTTAAAGGATGGGCATGAATATAAATTATATTTTAGTGAAAATTCGATATTTCATGATTTTCCATATCCGAAAATTGTGTTATATGATATTACATCTGATAAGATTTTGATAGAGGATACAATTAAGTATTATGCCCAGGAGTTAGATATTGTCAATGGTTTATCTTTTCATGTTTATAATTATTCTTCAGTTGAAATAATCGATAGTCTCACTGGTTGGAATGAAAATGTCCATACAAACTATAAATTAAAGATACAGCCGAGTGATGTTTTTTCTAATAAGCAAATTAATTACCCTGCGGATTATATTGTTGTGTTTAAAAATGAAATAGTTGATAAATCTACTCCTATTGCTTTTGGGCAAAAAGAAATTCCTGTAAATTTTAGTATTTATAATGTAACAGAAGAAAAGTTTGAAAAATTTAATTTTCTTGATTTTGATAAAGATAGTATTTTTACGCCGGGAGATAAAATTATAATTTTGCATAGTGATTCCACAGGGGAAGGTCCGGATAAAAAGCATTTTATGGTGTCTTATAGTATAGAGGCATTAGCAGATACAGGAGGAGAAATTGTAATGCCTCAAGAAGGTGATACGATTAAAATTATGACAAAAAGGCCTTTTAGAGATGGAGATAGTTATACTTTTAAAATAGAAGGCCCTAAATCAGATTATAAAAATGTAAAGAAAGATTTGGATAAGATAGCAGTTGTTCCTAATCCTTATGTAGCATCGGTTTCCTGGGAAGCTGCAAATAACTACAGTTTTGGGCGTGGAGAGAGGAAAATATATTTTACCCATCTTCCACCTGTATGTACTATAAGGATTTATACTATAAGAGGATTTTTAGTTAAGACATTATATCATAATAGTAGTGTAACAGAAGGTAGTCACAGTTGGGATTTGAGGAATGAAGATGGAATGGATGTAGCATATGGTATATACTTGTATCATGTTGAGGTGCCTGGTGTTGGTGAAAAGATTGGAAAATTTGCAGTTATAAAATAGGGGATGTAGATGAAAAAGATTTATTTATTATTTTGGGTAATTTTGTTAGTTAATGATATATTTGCTATAAATAAAGTAGGGACAACTTCGGCAGGTTTTTTGGAAATAGGGATAGGTTCGCGAGCAAGTTCTCTTGGTAATGCTTTTGTTGGTCTTGCGGATGATGTGTCTGCTTTGTATTGGAATCCTGCGGGAATTTCTCGTATAAATAATATTGAAATGATGTTTAGTTATACTAATTGGCTTTCTGATATTACATTGAATTATGGTGGGGTTGTTGTTCCTCTGGGAAGTTTTGGTACTATTGGTATTGCAGGGACTTTCCTTAGTATGGGTGAGATGAAGGTTCGCACAATAGATTATCAAGAAGGTACAGGAGAAAGGTTTGATGCATCAGATTTAGCTTTTGCTTTAAGTTATGGTTTTAATCTTACTGATAGATTTTCATTTGGTATTTCTATGAAATATATTCAGGAAAAAATTTGGCATTGTGAAGCAAAAACGATGGCTTTTGATTTTGGCACTTTGTTTAGGACACAGTTTCATGGATTAAGAATAGGAGCTGTTATTTATAATTTTGGTAGTGCTATGCAGATGCAAGGTCTTGATTTGCTTGTTTTTCACGATCCTGATGAAAGAAAGACAGGTAATAATGATAAAATTATAGCTTATCAAGGGACTGATAAATGGGAACTACCTTTGAATTTTCAAGCAGGCATTGCTATTGATTTGTTGAACAAAAAATATCATAAAATCACATTGCTTGCAGATGTATTACATCCCTCTGATAATCAAGAATCAATGAATTTAGGTGTTGAATATAGTTTAAATAATCTTGCATTTTTAAGGCTTGGATGGTCATCTTTATTTCAAAAAAATACAGAAGAAGGTTTAACATTTGGCGGTGGAATAAAGAAAAAATTTGGAAGTAGTTATATTTTAATTGATTATGCTTATTCAAGTTTTAATAGGTTTAATTATACTCAAAATTTTTCTTTTTCATTTCAATTCTGAGGATGTGTAGGTGAAAAAATTAAGTATTTATTTTCTTTTTTTATTATTTGTTTGCACATCTAATAATAAGAAAGTTTATAAAGATTCTCTAACATATTGGTGCGCAACGAATCCTCAAGAATATCAGCTTGCTAAATTATTGGTTGAAAAATGGAATAAGACACATACCATAAAGGTGAAATTGCAACCGATACCAGCCGGTAATTCTTCTGAAGAAGTTATAATGGCAGCAATTGCCGGGAAGACTACTCCTGATATTTATTCAAATCATTGGCCTGGTATGACAGAAGAATTAAGAGTTTCTGGCAATCTCTATTGTCTGGATAGTATTGATGGAGCTTTAGATTTTTTGATTAATAGGTGTGGAGATGATATTGTAAATAGTTTTAAATCAAAGAATAGGCATTTATATCAAGTTCCTTGGAAGGTTAATCCTATTATGATTATGTATAATAAGGACTTTTTCAAAAGAAGAGGAGTAAATAAAATACCGGTTACTTATGATGATTTTTTAGAAGCAGCAGGAAAGCTTACTTATGATGAGGATAATGATGGTTATATTGACCATTGGGCAGGGTATAGAGATATAAGGCCTTTATGGTACCAACGATGGTTTGATTTTTATGCTTTTTATATTGCAGCAAGCGGTGGTAAAACTTTATTTGATAAAAATGGAAAATTTAATCTTGATGATGATATTGCAATAAAGGTTTTTTCTCTGTTCAAGAAGATTTATGAGAATGGATATTTCCCAAAGACTGAATTTCAGAACCAGCCTTTTATTTTGAAAAGAGTTATAGCAACTGATATTTGTGGTCCATGGAATATTTCAACAATAAAATATTTTAAAGTGGAAGATTTAGATTATGGTTTTTTTAAAATACCTGTCCCGGATACCAATAAAGTTAAACAATTTTATACTTATGGAGATTATAAAAATATTGTAATTTTTAGAACCTGTAATATGCCAGATAGTGCGTGGGAATTTGTTAAATTTTTAATTACTCGAAAGTCAGATTTAGAATTATTAAAGATTACAAATCAGATTCCTGTTCGAAGGGATTTATTAAAGGATAGCTTATTTATTCCTTTTTTTAATAAGCATAAAGATCTTATTCCTTTTGCAAAGCAAGCTATTTTAACGCGAAGTATTAATTCTGTGCCAGAGATAAAAGAGATTTTTGATGAGATTTCTCAGCAATGGGAAGCATGTTGTATTTATGGGGTAAAATCTCCTGAAGATGCTATTTCTGATCTTAAGAAAAGAGTAAACTTGATTTTAAATGAATTTTAATATGGGATTTTGTTATGATATTAGATAAAAGATATGTACCTTATTTATTGCTTGCGCCTTTTTTGATACATTTTTTAATATTTGTGATTTATCCGTTAATATTTTCATTAATATTGACGTTGCATAAATGGAATATTTCAATGCCAATGCAATGGATAGGATTAAAAAATTTTAAAAGGCTTTTTTCTGATTATTATTTTTGGATTAGTATAAAGAATACTCTTTATTTTCTAATAATTCATATACCTTTTCAGCTTATTATAGCTTTGGGCCTTGCATTAATCCTTAATCAGAAGATTAGATTTAGGGGATTTGCAAGGGCATTATTTTTTATGCCTGTTGTGGTATCTGGTGTTGTTATTTCTATATTGTGGAAAGAACTTTACAACTATGAATCTGGTGTTTTAAATAGAATTTTGGTAATGATGGATTTTCAGAGAATACCTTTTTTAATAAATACAAAGTGGGCGATGCCTTCTATAGCTATAATGGCAACCTGGAAGAATGTAGGTTTTTATCTTGTTCTTTTCCTTGTTGGTTTACAGAATATTCCTGATAGTTTGTATGAAGCAGCAGAGATAGATGGTGCAAGTAATTGGCAAAAATTTTGGCATATTACTATTCCTCAATTGAATCCCACAATTTTATTAGTTGTAATTTTGTCGAGTATTAATGGATTTTCATTATTTATAGAACCATATATTATGACTGGCGGTGGACCTTTGAACTCTACATTATCTGCAATGTTGTATATTTACAAACAGGCTTTTTTCTTTAATAGATTGGGTTATGCTGCTACATTAGCGTTTTCTTTTGCTATAATTCTGTTTTTTATTGTGACTGTTCAAAAAAAGATTATTGAAAAGGAAAATTAATGAAAAAATTTATTTTATATTCTGTTATTTTTATTAGTTCAATCTTTTTTGCATACCCGTTTATATGGATGTTTTTTGCAACAATAAAACCTGAAGCAGAATTGACAAATATAGCATTAATACCATCTCATCTTTCATTAGATTCTTATAAGATTGTTTTTTCTAAAATACCTATTATGAGAGCATTTTTAAATAGCTTATTTGTTTCTGGAGTAGTTACTTTTTCTGTTAATGTTATTGGGGCAATTGCAGGATATGTTTTAAGTAGAATGGATTTTAAAGGGAGAAAATTAATTTTAGCATTGATGCTATTTTCAATGATGTTGCCTTTTCATATTTTACTTATTCCATTATATGTTTTTATTGTAAAAATTAGGCTAACTGATACCTATCTTGCTTTAATACTTCCCGGAATGTCTTCTATATTTGCAATTTTAATGTATAAGCAGTTTTTTACAAGTATTCCACAATCTTTAATTGATGCTGCAAGAATAGACGGATGTTCTCATTTAAGAATAATTTTTGGTATATTGATTCCTATATCGAAACCAGTTGTAATAACTGTAAGTATTATAACTTTTATGGGTATATGGAATGATGTTTTGTGGCCCTTGATTGTAATTAGGGAAAAAACATTGATGACAATGCCTCAGATGGTTACATTATTTGCAACAGGTGGCGCGGCACAATCTATAGGGCCAAAACTTGCTGCTGCATTTTTGCTTGCTTTGCCAGTTATTGTTGTTTATGCATTTTTTCAGAAATATTTTATTTCAAGTATTGCTCACACAGGAATGAAAGAATGAAGAAGATTATTTTGTTATTAGTTTTTATACAATTTACTTCATTTGCCTTTCAGATAAATTTAAGACACTTTTTTGATCTTACTGAAAGGAGAGTTATTAATAACGATACATTAGAGTTTATTTACATTTATTCTGATTATCCTGATTATAAGCCTGTTGATGCATCGGGAGAGGGTATTACTTGTGTTGATGATGTTGCACGAGCTATTGTTCTATTATGTAGAGTTTATAAGGATTCAAAAGATGAAGAATTATTAAATCATATTATTTATATGTTAAATTTTTTACGTTATATGCAGACAGATGATGGTGAGTTTTATAATTTTGTTTATGAAGATTTTAGTATTAATAAAACGGGTAATACTTCCATAAAATCATTTGGTTTTTGGTCCGCACGAGCTATATGGGCAATAGGCGAGGCTTACGATGCTTTACCTGAACAATATCATGGTAAATTGGACAGTTTATTTTATAGATCTATTTCTCAAATAGATACTTTAATCAGCAATTATCCCCATAAGATTTCTATTAATAATAAAGATTATCCTTTATGGCTTGTAAACAAATATGCTGCCGATGCTACATCAGAATTGGTTTTGGGGTTGACCTTTATTTATAAAAATAAACAGGATAATAAAATAAAGGATTATATAGAAAAATTTGTTGAGGGTTTATTTTTGATGTCTGATACTACTAAAGAGGGTTATATCTTTTTTCTACCTTATCCGCAGAATATATGGCATGCGTGGGGTAACGGGCAGTTTTATGCAATAGCTCAGGCTTCATTATTTTTATATAGAATGGATTGGATAAATAGGTTGATGAACTATGCAGATTTTTACAAATATTGGGCAATAAAAGGTTTTCCAGCATTTTATGATAGAGAAAAGAAAGAATGGATAGATTTTCCACAAATAGCATATAATATCAGAAATGTTGCTAATGGTTTTTACATTTTAAAAAGATATATAATTGATGGAGATGTATGGACCGGAATAGTTTTGTCGTGGTTTTTTGGAAATAATAAGGCAAATCAAATCATGTATAATGAAAATACAGGTATAATATATGATGGTATTGATGGTAATAATAAATATAATAAAAATTCGGGCGCAGAATCTACTATTGAAGGATTAATGTCTTTGTTGATTTTAAAAGATAGAAATGTAAGGTATTTTTCCAATTGTAAGTTATATAGTTATTATGAGAATAAATATTTTTTTAAATTTTCTGATAATGATTTAAGATATGTTGAATTAAAAGGCAATAAATTTGATTTTTTTAAACGACTTGATAATAAATCAAATGTTCCAGGTATTGAACATCAATAATAGGAAGGATATATTATGAAAAGATATGAAAAAAATCCGATTATCGTTCCACAGGATATTGAATCTTCTTCAGAAAAATTAAAAGTAATAGGGGTATTTAATGCAGGGGCTGCTCATTATGATAATAAGTACTTTTTAATTGCAAGAGTAGCAGAGTCACCAAAGATATTGAAAGATGAAAATTATTATTATTTTGCAAAATATAATGATTTGAGGAATAAGATAGAAGTTGACAAAATAAGTAGAGAATATGTTTTAGATGATACTGATCCGCGTACAATAGTTACAACACATGGATTATTATTAACTTCAATCTCTCATTTTAAGATTTTTTATAGTGAAGACGGTTATAATTTTAAGTTATATAATAAAATGCCATATATTTTTCCTGATCAATGGTATGAAGAATTTGGTATTGAAGATCCTCGCATTACATTTATTGATGATAGATATTATATAACTTATACAGCAGTTAATAGATATGGTATGGCAGTGGCGCTAATGGAAACCAGAGATTTCATAAATTTTAAAAAACATGGGATTATTTTATTACCTGATAATAAGGATGTTGTTATTTTTCCTGAAAAGATAAATAATAAATATGTTGCTTTTACAAGACCTATGTCAGTATTTGATTCTTTTATGTGGTTGTCATATTCTCATGATTTGAAATTCTGGGGTGGACATAGATTTTTTGCTTCTTCTACGAAAAATCACTGGGAAAATAAAAAAATAGGTGCAAGTGCTGTTCCTTTTTTAACAGAGAAAGGATGGGTAGAAATTTATCATGGAGTGAGTCAGAATGATACATATTCTCTTGGCTATTTTTTACTTGATAAAGACGATCCGGGTGTTATTTTGAAAAGAAGTCAAATGCCTATTTTAAAACCAGAAACTATTTACGAAAGGGAAGGTTTTTTTGGAGATACTATTTTTTTATGTGGTGCAATAAGGATTGAAGATAAAGTTTATATTTATTATTCTGGGTGTGATGAAAATATATCATTGGCAATTGCAGATATTGATTTTTTTATAGAATAAGGAAGGGATAACTAATGGAAATAAAAGAAACATTATTGAAGATTGACAATGATTGGATTAATATATCAAGTCCTCCTGTTTCAATTTATGAGGAGCTTGTTAAAAAGGGTATTATAGAAGATCCTTTAAAATTTGATAATGAATCTAAGTATATGTGGGTAGGAAATAAAACATGGGATGTAAAGATTAGATTTCGCAATAAAAAGAAAAAATTACATAATAGAATAAAGATTCAGTCCTCCCCTTATGCCAAAATTTTTATAAATAATAGAAAATATGATATACGAAATGAGTTTATAGATTATATTTTTGATTATAATCCAGTAGATAATGGTTATAACGAGATAGAAATAAATTTTATACCACCTACAGATATAGTTCAAGAAGATATTTTAAAATATGGATTTGTTTTTAGTGAAATTTCATCAGTAAGACCTTTTATACGTAAACCTCAATTTGCTTATGGATGGGATTGGGGGCCTTATTTGCCAGACTTTTTGATATATAAAATAGAAGATGTTTCTTATAATTTTGTATATTTGAAAGATTTTTATTTTCAGACACTTTCAATCAGTGAAGGGGTAGCAAAAGTTTTGATTATTTTAAATTTTCATGTTGAAAAAGAAAGTAAGGTAAAGCTTACAATTGCGGGATATACAGGAGAGTTTCTAATAAATGAAGTTAAACAGTCCATAAGATGGGAATTGCAAATTAAAAATCCTAAATTATGGTTTCCTATGGGGTATGGAGAACCGTATTTGTATGATTTGATTATTGAATATAATGATGGAGAAGAAGATATTATTTCCAGGAAAAAAGTTGGTATTTTAACTAAAGAGTTGGTAGATAATGAAAATCATTTTTATTTTAAAATAAATGGAATTGATATTTGGGCTAAAGGTTATAATTGGATACCAATACATTCTTTTTTAACAAATATATATAATAAAGAAAGAATTATGAAGCTTTTTGATTATGTTGTAGAAAGTAGAGCTAATATGTTGAGAATTTGGGGCGGTGGGTTATATGAAAATGAATTTTTTTATGAAGAATCTGCTAAAAGAGGTATTATGATATGGCAGGATTTTCCATTTACATGTGCAGAATATCCAGAACATAAAGAATTTATTGAGGAAATAAAAAAAGAAACAGAAATGCAACTTATTCAATTAAGGAATTATGCAAATTTGGTGCTTTTATGCGGTAATAATGAGAATGAATGGATTTATAAAAATTATAATAGAAGGTCTATGAAAGGAGCTATTATTTTTAGTAAAATTTTACCTGAACAGGTAAAAGAATATGCGCCTAATATTCCTTATTGGAGAAGTTCTCCCTGGGGTAGAGAAGAGAAACCTAATTCTCAGGATAGAGGAGATATTCATATATGGGATTTTTGGCATAAGTTTAAAAATTATGATATTTTTGATAAATTCAAACCGTTATTTGTTAGTGAATTTGGTATGCAAGCTTTGCCTTCTGATAAAACATTAGATTTTATATTTCCTTCGGGGAGGCAAAGATATCCTTTTGATTATTATTTATTATTGCATAATAAACATATCGACGGTCAACAAAGGATAGCTTATTATCTTGAAATTAATAAATTGAGATATACAAATTTTGAGGAATATAGTAAATTAACGCAAATTTTTCAGGGGTTCATTTTAAAATATGCTATTGAGTCTTTCAGATTAAATGGCGCTAAAGGGGCTTTGATATGGCAGCTTAATGATTGCTGGCCTGTGGTAAGCTGGTCTGTAATTGATTTTATGTTAGAGCCAAAGTTGTCATTCTGGCTTGTTAAGTCCGCTTTTAATGATTATATTGTCTCTGGTAAAAATAGAAGTTTATATTTACATTCTTTTATTGATAAAAAATTGAAATTTACTATTGAGACATATTCTAAAGAAAATTTTAAAATCAAGGAAATGAGCATAGAGATAATGGCAAAACCTGATATAAATATTCTATTATATGAGCTTTCTGATAATGAGCAGATTGTGAAAATTTATAATGATGAATATTTAAATTATTATTTTGTTCAAGAGATTGAAGTGAGTAAAAGAATAAAATTTTTAGAAGAAATTATTAATTTTTTTAGGGATAAAAATAGAAGTTGATTATTTTTTATATACCCTTTATATTTTAGATAGAGCTGTGGTAAAAAATTTTAGTGTTGTGGCGGGAAATTGTGTTAGCAGGTGATTTTTTAAAAGATTATTAAAGCAATTGTTTCGTTTTAGATTTTACGAATAGTGTCTTTTTTATAAAGATAGTATGTTTTGGAATATGTTCTGAAAAGAATTAACAATTGAGTTTTAAACCCATATTCATGATTTTGAAAGCTATAGTGATAAATCGGAGCATAATTTTTTTATCAAGGCTGATATTGATAAGTTTAATTTTTTTTTGCTTATGATATTTGATAATTATTGGATGAATAGCTATGGAATATTGATTATTGACAGAGTATTAAAAACAGTATCTTAAATTTTAATAAATGTTTTTTATGGTTAAAAATGATGATGTCCTTGTAGCAAGGGTAATGTGTGCATATTAATGTAATATTTTTGAGTACTCTTTTTGATGAGAAGTTGATAAGATTGTTTGGTTGGTTTGTATATTCGGAGTTAAGAATGTTTTTAAATAAAAGATTAACTAATTTGGAATTAAGTATTAATTATTGTGATATTAAATAAGAATTTTTTATAAATAGTAAGGAGGAGGCGTGTATTATTATGGAAAAAATAACTAAAAATAATGTTATTATTCCTTCCAATATTTGGGGGAGCTTTGATATTGTTGATAATCAGATTTATTTTTGGAGAGTTGGAAATTGTAATATTTGGTTAAAAAGAGAAGAAGATAATATTTATATAAAATGGTTTTATAGTAATAGTAATAATAAAATAGATAATGAAAATATAGTTCCGGATGATGAAGGATGGTCTCATTATGTTATTAAAGGTAAGAGCGAGTCAATAGAATTATCCCCAGCAATGCCTGATCGGAGCTTAGTAATAAAAGTAAAGCGTCCTTTTTATCTTCCGCCGGGGATAAAAAAAAGGATTTATATAGATGTCCCTTTATGGATATGTATAAGTACTGTGGGAAATAATAAGGCTAAATTGGTAGAAATTCCTTCTTTTATTTTATCTAATACCTGGTTTGGCACTCCTATTGAAGGCCAGGTTTGTTATTGGTTAATGTCTGAAGTTAATTTTGGAATAGAAGAATATTCTCATATTCCTTATATGGCAACCTGTCCAGTAACATTAAAAAATATATCTAATGAAAATTTATTAGTTAAGAAATTTTTAATTCCAGTTGAAAATTCTGTTTTATTTATTCATAATAATGAATTATGGAGTGATGAAATATTAATTTCTTATAAAGGTCAAAATGATGTCAGTTTTGTTGAATGTAAAGGGCATGTTCTTAAAGAGTTTATAGGAGCTAAAAAGATTTGTGAACCAAGGAAAAAGCAAACAAATAAAAGATTTGTAAGAACATTTGATTCTTTTATAGTAAAGAATTTTTTTAATATTCCCTTAAACAGGTAGGTGGAGTATGGATATTTTTTATAATTTAAAAATGGTACAAATTTATTCATTTTTGAAGATTTTGGTTATAATAATAATTGGTTTTTTTGCATTGTTGTGGATAACTAAAATAACACGTAAAACTGTTGAAAAGAAATTTTCTGCACAGATGGGGCTTATTGTTAGCAAAATAATTTTATATACAGGACTTTTTATTTTGTTAACAACTGTTTTGCGGGAGCTGGGATTTAAGTTAACAACTCTTTTAGGTGCTGCAGGGGTTGTTGGTATTGCAATTGGTTTTGCTGCTCAGACAAGTGTTTCGAATATCATTAGTGGTTTTTTTCTGATAGCTGAAAAACCTTTTGAAGTAAATGATGTTATAACTGTTGCAGGTAAAACGGGTGTTGTGCTTTCCATTGATATGTTATCTATTAAGTTGAGGACTTTTGATAATAAATTTATTCGCATACCAAATGAGACTCTTATTAAAAATGAATTAATTAATATAACAAAATTTCCAATAAGAAGGGTTGATATACCTATTGGCATTGCTTATAAAGAAGATATTGAAAAAGTAAGAGATATTTTATTAGGTATTGCAAAAAATGAACCTTTGTGTTTAAATGAGCCTGAACCTGTTGTTGTAGTTGTAGGGTTTGGTAATTCTTCAGTGGATTTATTACTTCTTGTTTGGGCATTAAAAGATGATTGGTTTAAACTAAAAAATATTTTAATAGAAGAAATCAAAAAACGTTTCGATGAAGAAGGAATTGAAATTCCTTTTCCACATGTTTCTGTATATACTGGATCTGTTACTCAGCCTTTTCCAGTGGAGATTATTTCAAATAATAAAAATAAAGTTGGTGGGAATATGGGTGAAATTAAGTAATAATCTTGCTGAAATTTGGTAGCACTAAGTAAAATTTAATTTATAGTTTTACTGTGGTTGAAGTAAATTTGATAGGAATAAAATATTTTTAGCTATTGACATAGAAAAATTTTTATATATACTAAATATATAAAATCTGTTGACAAAATAAAATATTTTTTTTAATTTATTAAAGTAATTAACTAACTGTTTAATTTTATAAATAAAGGATGTTTTTATGATTAATGTTAGAGAAGTTAATAAGATAAGAGTATTGAAAGCAATTTTGGACAATCAACCTATTTCAAGAGCAAGTCTTGCAAAAATGTTAAATTTGTCGCGTGCAGCAGTAACTGGTATAACTCAGAGATTAATGGAATTAGGATTATTGCAGGAGGTAGGCAAAGGAGATTCGACATCAAAAGGTGGACGTAAAGAGGTACTATTATCTGTAAAACCTAATGCACTAAATGCTATTTCTGTTGAAATAGAAAAGGATTTTATTAAAGTTGCTTTAATTAATATAGTAGCAGAAATAAGAGATTATTTAGAAATGGAAAATGATTGTGATGCAGAGCCAGTTGATGTATTAAAAGAAATAGCCGATCAAATTTCTCAAATGATAGAAAGGAATAATGTTTCTAAAGATCAAATATTGGGTATTGGCATTGCATTACCAGGTATTATTGAATATAAGCAAGGGTATGTAAGGGAGGTAGCAGTATTAAAGAAATGGAAATTATATCCTATTGCTGATTATTTAAAGAAAGTTTTTGATTTACCTGTTTTTTTAGAAAATAATATAAAAGCATTAACAATTGGAGAATTTCATTATGGCATTGCAAAAGAATATACAGATGTAGTTGTTGTTAGTATTGGAGATGGTATAGGCTCAGGGATTATTTTAAATAATGGACTTGTGAGGGGGTATTTTTCAAGTGCAGGAGAAATTGGTTATAATGAAAATATTCCTAAAAAAGAACTCAGGCCTATAATAGTTGGAGAAGATTGCAAGGATTGGGGTGATATTTTATCGCATAATAATTTGATTAAATCTATTAATAGAGGCATAGATAAAGGATTAGAGACAAGTTTGAAAAAAAATTCTACTGTAGAGGAAATTATCCAGGCAGGAGAAAACGGAGACAAGTTGGCTTTTTATGTTTTAAAGAAATTTGGAGAGTATTTAGCCAGTATTTGTTATAATATGTTATTGATAATAAACCCTCCGGTTTTAATATTGTCAGGTACTCTTTTTGAAAAATCTTCAGTTTTTAAAGAAGCATTACTTGAGAGAATACATAAGGGATTATTAAGAGCTCCAATTGAGCATGTTGATGTTAAAGAAGATTCTTTAAAAGATAAAGGTGCTATTTTAGGAGTAGCAGGTATTATTTATGATGATTTTTTTAAGTTACCGCATTCCTCAGAGAGTCTAACTCGTTCAACTTATTTATCTTCTAAATAGGAGTATTTATGAAAAAGATTTTGGGATTATTATTTTTTTTGATAGGAGGGAGTTTATTTGCGGGCACTACTGGAAAGATTGCAGGAAAAATTGTAGATGCTGAAACAGGTGAACCTTTGCCTTATGCTCAGATAGTATTAATACATAAAATTGAAAATAATAAAAAAATACCTTTATCATCTCCTTATGGCGCTGTTTCAGACGTTAAAGGAGAATATTTTATAATAAATGTTCCACCAGGAAGATATGTTATCCAGGTCTCTTTTATAGGATATAAAACAATTAAGCAAAGTCCTATAGAGGTAGCAGTTGATAGAACATTAACACTTAATTTTTCTTTAACCCCGGAATCGATAAAAGGAGAAGAGGTAGTTATAACTGCTACTAAAAATATGGTTGTATTGGATAGGACTTCCAGTTCTGCAAAAGTTTCAGGAGATGATATTTCCAATATGCCTGTTGAAAGTTTTTCAGATATTGTGGAATTAAAGGCTGGGATTACAAAAGGAATAGGTGGTGATATTCATATTAGAGGTGGCAGGTCATCGGAAGTGCAGTATTATGTTGATGGTGTGCCTGTTACTAATCCGTTTTCAAATTCTCTTGCTGTGCCTGTAGAAAATAATGCCATTTCAGAGCTTGAAGTGATTAGTGGTACTTTTAATGCTGAATATGGACAGGCAATGTCTGGTATTATAAATATTGTAACAAGAGATGGAACCGATGAATTATCAGGTAATATTAATTTGTATACAGGGGATTTTGTATCCACACATAATGATATTTTTTATAATATAGATGATATAGACCCATTTACTCAAAAATATATAGAAGCAAATATTAGTGGTCCTTTATTTACTAAAAGATTAAAGTTTTTTATTTCTGGTAAGATTAGTGATTTAGATAATTGGCTATACGGGAGAGAGGTATTTTTACCCTCTGATTCTTCTTCTTTTAAAGCAACTGATCCATCACAGTATTATATAGAAAAAAGTGGAGATTCTTCGGCTGTTCCTATGAATTGGGAGAAAAGCATTTCATCTCTTTCTAAATTAACTTATAGATTGACGGATAATATAAAGTTAACATATAGTTTAATATTTAATAAAAGTAACTGGAAGAATTATAATCATTTTTATCATTATAATCCATATTATTTGCCTGAATATTTCTCAACTTCTTACAATAATATGGTTAAAATTGAACATTCTTTAAGTCCTCGATATTTTTATAATTTGAATATTGGTTATTATGTAACAGATTATAAAAGATATGTTTATAAAAATCCTTATGATGAAAGGTATCGATATATTTATAAAAGAGGTATTCAACCTCAGTTTGTATTTTCCACAGGAGGTGTAGATCCCAATCATGTTTATAGAAAAAGTTATACTTATACAATTAAATATGATTTTACAGGGCAAGTTAATAAATTTAATTTACTAAAGACAGGTTTTGAATATAGAAGGCATAAGCTTAAATATGAATATTTTTCAATAGATGTTAATCCTTCTGTTTGGGGAGATTTTAAAAGTCATATACCGCCTTTAACATCTCTTTTGCATAATAAATATAATCATGAACCAGTAGAAGTTGCATATTATATTCAGGATAAAATAGAGTTTAAGGATTTGATTGTTAATATTGGAGTGCGATTTGATTATTTTGATGCTAATTTTGTTGTTCCTACAGATTTAAGAGATCCGGCTAATAAGTTTTATCCAAGGAGTTATAATGAAGCGTATAAAAAAGTTGATCCTAAAATGCAGATTTCACCAAGGTTAGGTTTTGCTTTTCCTATAACTGATAGAGGAGTATTCCATGCTTCTTTTGGCCAATTTTTTCAGATACCAGAATTTGGCAGATTATATTCTAATTCGGAATTTGAGATTGCAGGTACTTATGGTAGCTTAATCGGGAATGCTGATTTAGATGCACAAAGAACTGATATGTATGAATTAGGATTACAACAGCAATTGACAGATTTTCTTGCATCAGATATTACAATATATTATAGAGATGTGAGAAATTTATTAGGCACAGATTTACATGTAGCTTATCAGAATGATATAATTTATGGCCGATATGTTAATGATGATTATGGAAATGTTATGGGAATAAGTATCTCTACAACTATCAGTGATCCATCGTCGGGTTTTTCTGGAAGTATTGATTATACATATCAGGTTGCAAAAGGTATTGCAAGTGATCCGCAGCAGGAATTATGGGATGCTGCTGGCAGAAATGAGAGTGCAAGGTTTCTCAGTCCTTTAGATTGGGATTTGAGGCATGTTTTAAATTTTTATTTTAATTATAGAACGAAAATATGGGGAATGAGTATAATTGGGAAATTTAATTCTGGTTATCCTTTTACTCCTTCAGGTTATGTGGAATTAAGGAATATGGGAAGACATAAAGGAGATTTTGAATTAGATTTAAATATATTCAGGAATTTTAAATTATTTAAATATAATTTTCAGATATATACAAAAATTGAAAATTTATTTGATAAATATAGAGAAGAATTTTTACCACAGATTGATCCATTAGATTTAGAAGCTCATCATCAAAATGGTTTAGATTTAGTTAATACAAGATATCAATATTTATTGAATCCAACTTTACAACCAAGACCGCGGGAAGTAAAAATTGGTATGAGAGTTTCATTCTAAAAAAGGTAGGTAAATATTATGAAATATAGAGTAATTGTTTCTTTTATTTTTCTGATATATTTAGTAATAAATGCTCAGCAATCTGGAATTTATATTGATCCCAACAAATCGGATCCCACATTACGACGATCGATGGTGATAAATGCAAATCAGGTAGAGACTGATATTACTAATTTTGGCACTGTTGGAAGAGCAAATGCCAGTCCTATTGGTGGAGTTTGGCCGAGAGGAACAGGGCATGATCATATATTTGAAATGACTGGTTTTATAGCTGCAAAAGTGGTTGATATATATGGAAATGAAGTTCATCTTATTTCTGATGGATATACTGATGGTGGTGGTACAGATAATAAGATGGATCCAATAACAAATATTTTATATAATTTTCATCCTTTACCTGGATATTTTAATAGTGAACAAGGCCAGGACGAGATTGCCAATTCTCTAAATCCAGAATCATGGCCTTATGTTTGGCCCGGACATGAAGGGACTTTTGATGGTGGCTGGAATGGTTATTTTGGTTTTAATCAGTTTAATGCAGATCAGGAAGTAGTTTATGTTATGGATGATGTTTGGGATAAGGAATATAGTTTTTATCCTTATAATAATGATTCCACAAGGCGTGGAATTGGCTTGCAAATAGAAACCAGACTTTTTCAATGGTCTCATCCTTTAGCAAAAGATATAGTTTTTCAGCATTTTCAGGTTTCTAATGCGGGAGATCATAACTATGATGTTGAAAAAGATAGTATTTTTTTTGGAGGATATGGTGATATTGGTATGGGCGGCCGTGGTACTATTGATGATGATGCAGCTTTTAAGCGTGATTTGAATATGGTTTATGGATGGGATCATAATGGAACTCCTGTTAATGATTGGAAATATAGAGATATTCCTCCTGGATATATGGGATGGAAGTTTTTAGAATCTCCCGGAATAGATCAGGATGAGAAGGATAATGATAATGATGGTATTATTGATGAGAAAAGAGATAATCCGGCCGGTATTAAAATTGTAGGTCAAAATGAAATTATGGCTTATGTCCAGGCTCATTATGATGTAGACAAATTTGAGAAATTTTATGGTCCTATTGAAAAAAGACCGGCTTATAAAAAGGGAGTATGGTTTACAGGTGATGAGGATATGGATTGGGATTATACTATTGATGATGTGGGATCAGATGGTGCAGATTCTTTAACAGAAGGTTATAAAGGTCCCGACCCCGATGGTACAGAAGGTAATGGAGTACCGGATCAAGGTGAGCCTAATTTTGGTAAAGTTGATAAAGATGAATCTGACCAGATCGGCTTAACAAGTTTTACTGCTCCTTTATACGGTGCTGTCAAAATTTCTGAAGAAGATGATATGTGGTTGAGAATTATGCCGGGATACTTTACAGTACCTCAGCAAAATGTTAATCAAATTTGGATTTTTGGTAGTGGACCATTTAATTTATTTTCTCGTGAAACTGAAAGGTTTTCAACTTGTTGGGTTTTTGGTTTAAATGAAAAATCATTATTGCAAAATGCTACAGTTGCTCAAAAAATATATGATTCTAATTATAAATTCGCAAGGCCGCCTCTACAGCCTACCTTGAAAGCTGTAGCAGAAGACGGGAAGGTTATCTTAACCTGGGATAATATTTCTGAAAAAAGCCGTGATCCTATATATGGAATGGATTTTGAAGGATATAGATTATATAAATCAACGGATCCAAACTTTTTAGATCCTATTGAAATAACAGATATGTATGGTAATCCTACTTTTAAAAAGCCTATTGTGCAATATGATCTAATTGATGGATTAAAAGGTGAACACCCATTATCATTTGGAGAAGAGATTGGAAATCCTACAGGTATTCATTTTTACATGGGAGATGATACTGGGCTTAAACATTATTATATTGATACGGATGTTATAAATGGTAGAACTTATTACTATGCTTTGACTGCTTATGATAAAGGATGGGATTTTGATTTTTATCAACATGGATGGTCCGATGATTCATTATTATTTCCGGTAACTCCTTCTGAGTGTCCGGCAGCAATTATTAAAAATAATGGAATTATCACAAGAGTTGATAGAAATTGTGCAATTGTTACTCCTCAACCAAATAATTCAAATATTATTCCTGGTTCATGTGATTCTGGCGAAATTACAAATGCAACAGGCCTTGCAACAGGTTCTTTATCTGTTGAAGTCTTAACATCAAAATTATTAAAAAATGCAAAATATATGGTAACATTTAAATCAAGAACAAATGAACATACAGATTTAGAATATGAAACAATTTCTTATTCTGTAATTAATACAACTAATGACGATACTGTTGCTTTGAATTACCCTGTGCCAGAGGATTTATTAACTCATAATTATAAAAGATATTGGATCCAGGAATTTCCCGAAGAAGGATTCGTATTAAAATTTAATAACCAATTCCCTGATAAAGATTCTATTAATAAATATTCTGGATGGAGTGATGGTTGCGAATCTAATATAGATTTTTATATAAGCACAGATAGTATATTTGAACCATTATCTTTTGTAATTGAAATTGCTGATTCTGGAGAGATTGTTGATACTGCATTTTTAACTGATCGTGTTAGAGATACTTTAAAATTAGTGCCTGTTAGTTTTAAAGTTTATGAATATAAAACAAATAGGCCTTTAGATTTTAGATTTTCTGAAAGATTTAGATATATTAATGGTAGGATAGATCCTGCTGAGAAAATTACTATTTTAAAGAAAGATCACGTAAAATCAGATAATAAATTTTTATCTACATGGTATATACAATTTAGACGCCCTCGTCGTTATTTTGAAGATGGCACTTATGAGGAACTACCGGATTCTGAAATTGTTTGGCCAAAAGCAGGAGATAAATTTTATGTATTTAATAGAATTCCTTTTTCTGAAATAGACACTTTTTATATAAATTCTAAGAAAGATAGTTTGCTTACCAGTGCCAATTCAAATATCTTAAATAAAGTTAGAGTTGTGCCAAATCCTTATGTTGTATCTTCTATACTTGAGCAGCAATCTTCTTTTAGAGGTAGAGGTGAAAGATTTATTAGATTTATAAATTTACCTGCGAGATGTACAATAAGAATTTATACAATTAATGGGGATCTTGTTAGAAAATTAGAACATAATAGTGCAGTTGATGGTTCTGGAGTAGAACGGTGGGATTTATTGACTAAAGATGGGCTTGAAGTTTCGTTTGGGCTTTATATTTATCATATTGAGGCTCCGGGGATTGGTAGTAAAGTTGGTAAATTTGCTATTATTAATTAAAGAGGATGGTAGTATGAAAAAAATATTAGTAGTAGTGATTTTGTTTATATTAAATATAAACGTTTTTTCTCAATCTAAAGTTGGTACAACTGCAGCGAATTTTCTTCTTGTTGGAGTTTCAGCAAGGACTGTTGCTTTGGGTGAAGCAAGTGTTGCATCAGGTGTGGATGCATCAGGGATGTATTATAACCCAGCAATTATTTGTTTTATTCCTTCTAACCAAATTGTACTGAACCATGTTCAATGGTTTGCAGGGATTAAATTTGATTATGGCACTTCTGTTATAAATTTGGGAAATATAGGAAATGTTGGATGTTTTTTTAATTCTATGAATTCTGGACAGATTGAAATAACAACAGAAGAACGTCCCAATGGAATTGGTGCTAAATATACAGTTTCTGATATAGTATTTGGCTTGACTTATGGCAGATCTTTAACTGATAGATTTAATATAGGCGCAACATTTAAATATATAAAATCAACGATTATGAATACCAGTGCAAGTGCTATTGCTTCTGATGTGGGACTTACTTTCCATACTCCTTATGACCCATTATCTATAGGATTTAGTATAACTAATATTGGTACTGAAATGAGAATGGATGGACCTGACCTTGCAGGTAGATGGGATCCAGATCCGCGTGTTAATGGTAATAATGATGCTATTGTGGTATATCAATATACCAAATCGTGGGATCTTCCGGTAACTTTACGTTTTGGTACAAATTTTGTAGTTTTTAAATCTTTGTCTAATAAAGTCTACTTATTGGCGGATGCTGTTTTTCCTAATTCTAATTATAATTATGTTAATATTGGAGCAGAATATATTCTTATGGATAAGTATTATTTAAGAGTTGGTATGAGACAATTATTTTTAACAGATGCTGAAGGTAGAATAAATTTCGGTGCTGGTTTACATCTTAAAAAATTCTTTTTTGATTATGCTTATAGTGATCGTGGTTTTCTTGATTATGTGCAATATTTTACTTTTGGTATAAATTTTTGATGAGAAAAATTTTCATTGGCTTTTTTATATTGATTTTTTTGTTTTGCAGTGATAAAACAAAAAAAACGAAAATAGTTGCGAAATATAAAAATATAAATATTTATCTTTGTGAATTTGAGAAATATTATAGTAAAAATTTTTTGATTAATTATAAATATGATAATTTACAGGCAAGAAAAGATTTTGCTCAACGGCTTATTGAACAAACATTAATTGCACAAATTGGGTTACAAAAAAATATAGATACAATATCTTCTGTTGTAAGGAATATAGATATAGAATATGGTAAGTTGTTAAGAGAAAAATATCTTAAATCTATTATACTTGATACTCTTGCTCCTCCTGATAAAAAAAGATTAAACCAGATTTTAAAACGTTATAGTAAAATATTTTATATTAGAAGGATAATTTCTTTTGATTCTCTTCTAATTTTTAAGAAGAAAGATAGTATTATAAATAATTTTGATTTTTATTTTGCTAAATTTAATAAAATAAAACATAGAGGCATTTATGCCGAGTATTTGAAACTTCCATGGAAAAATATAGAATATGAAGTAGAAGATGTATTTTATAAATTGCAGCCCGGAGAGGTTTCAGGATTTATAAATTCTACATATGGATATTATATTTTTAAAGTTGATTCTATAAAAGATAGCATTAATATTGCTCAGACTGATAAGTATAAAACAATAGAAGATATAAAAAAGATTGATATGTTTAAAAGATTTGATTATTATGCTTTGAAAAAGATTAGAGAAATATTGCTTGAGAATAAGCCTGTTATTTTTTTAAAAAAAGCAAGATTACTATGGAGTGAGTATAAAAATGATATTGAAAAGAATTTAGAAATTAGTATTGATAAAAATAGTAGATTTCATCAAATTATTGCTTTTGTTGATAATGGTCGGTTGACTTTATATTTTGATGAGTTTATTAATAGATTGTCAACAATTCCAAAATATTATCAAAATATAACTGGTTTGAATAGAGCTATTCAACTGGCTTTAAGAGATAAAATTTTAGAGATGAAGGCACGAGAATATGGTATAGAAGAATCTCCGTGTTTTTCTGTATTGAAAAATAGAGTTAAATATGAGCAAATTTATTTTTATATGTTGTTTAGTACCGGTAAAACAGATTTTAAATGGGCACATAATTTGTTGCTACCAAAAGATTATAAAAAAGAAGATATTATTTATTTTGAAGATAATCTAAAAAATTTATTTATAAATAATAGATTATTTTAATCTTTGGCAAAATCTATAATAACAGGGTAAAATTTATCATTTTTTTCATGAATTTTGCTAATAATTTTTACAAACACAAAAGATAAAAGAAAAGATACTAATGTAATTACAGGTAATAGCCAATGTTTGTTATATAATTCTTTAAAATATTCTCCAACAAAATAACCACCTATTAGAAATATGATAGGCAATATAAAAAATAAAGCTGATAAATATATTTTTTTATTTTCATTAAATTCAAGGAGTATTTTGTTACCCGGTTTTGCGTTTATTTTGTTAATTGCTATTAATTCAATGCTATCTCCTAATAATGAGCATGAAGACTTGTTTTTACATGTTGAACAAGCTTCTGCTTCTAATATTTTTACTTTTGCTAATTTTTCATTTAATAATTGAGTTATAATTCCTGTTTCCATATAATCCTTTCTTTTTTTCTTTTTTTAATGTTTTTTTTTAAATAAAGTTCCTAAAAAATTAGAATTTATATTTTATTGTTGATTTTGTAAGATAAAATCTTAAAATTATTTTGTCAATTAAGCTTTAACTTTTTGTTAATAGAAGTATAATGTATTTTATAACTTATATTTACTTAGAGTTTAATATTTTTAAAAAATCATTTATATTAGCTTGAATAAAATTTATAATTTTGTCATTATAATCGAGCATTTTCCAGACATCTTCCAATATTTTAATTTTTATAATTTTGTTGTTTTTTATCAAAACAATAACTGGAATTTGAGATTCTGTATTAAAATCCTTGAGAAAATGGGCGTTTTTTTCTTCATCTGTATTTATAGATTTAAAGGTTATAATATTTTTTCTTATTAATTTTTCATATTGTGGTTTTACTTCTATTTCTGTATTTGAATATAAATTTTTTCCTTTGCCGCCAAAGATTGCAGCTTTTGTTAGGTTTTCTACAGTGAGACAGGCTTCACATCTGAAAGTACCATGTAGATAATATACTTCTATTCTATTAG
>CAYLKS010000017.1:0-49052 GCA_964384205.1 uncultured bacterium
ATAGCAGCAATAATACTTTCTTTCTATGATTCCAATGATTTATAAAAAAAATATTGATTTTTATTTACTTTAATATTATAATTTACTTTTAACGGAGGATAAATGACATACTATAAACTGTTGTATAAAGATATTAAGGATTTTGGCAAAAATCCTGATAAAAAACTTGGTCAACATTTTCTTGTTGATGAATACACAATCTCATTAATAAAAAAATCATTAGATATTAAAGAAGGTGATTTAATCTATGAAATTGGACCTGGAACCGGGCAACTGACTAAATTCTTAGAAAATAAAAATTTCGATCTAAGATTAATAGAATTAGATAAAAATCTCGTTGAATATTTAAAAAGTAAATTTCCAGATATCATAATATATAATGAAGATATTTTGAAATTTAAATTTCCAGATAGCAAATTTAAAATAGTTGGAAATCTGCCTTATTACATAACCTCAGACATTCTCAAAAAAATTGTAGCTTTGCGTAATAATCTCGAACTGGCAGTCATAATGGTACAAAAAAATGTTGCTGATAGAATCTTAGCTTCATCCGGTAATAAAAACTATGGAAGACTAACTGTTTTCTTACAAGTATTTTTTGATATTAAACGTATTAAAGATGTGCCAGGGAACCTCTTTTATCCACCTGTTAAAATAAAATCTACCGTTTTGAAACTTATCCCCAGAGAAAAACCTTTAGTCTCTGAAGACATTTATGGAATCTTTTCAAAAGTTGTAAAAGCAGTTTTTATAAACAGAAGAAAAACATTAATTAATAGTTTGCTTAATTTTCCAGATTTTCAAAATATACCAAAAGAAGAACTACAAAATATTATAAAAAAAAGTGGTTTCTCTCCTTCAATAAGAGGGGAAATGTTGAATATCCAGGATTTCGAAAATGTAGCTAAAGAAATAAAAAAGTGGAGGAATTTATGAAAATTGTATTATCCTTAGACCGTTTGTTAGATTCTTTAAATATCATGTCCAGTGTTATTACTGGAAAAGTTACTTCTTCGGAAATTTACAGCTGTATATTGATAGAGACTGAATCTGAAAAAATAAAATTAACTGCTTCTGATGGTGATATAACAATTATTTCCTACCTTGATGCTGAGATTCAAGAGGAAGGCAAGCTTGCAATAAGTGCAAAAAGGCTTATTGAAACATTGAGAGAATTAGAAAATAATGAACTAATTATCCAGAACGAAGATGAACATAATGCATTAATTATTTGTGGAAGAGGAAATTATAAAATTATGGGTTTTGATCCTGAACTTTATCCTTCTCATCCAGAAATTAATGAAGAATTTGATGTTGAAATTCCTGTTCATATAATAAATAGGATGGTAGATAAAGTTGCTTTTGCGGTTGCAAATGAAGATCCAAGACCAGCATTAAATGGTATTTATTGGAGTATTTCTGATAGAGGTTTTGAAATGGCAGCAACGGATACACATAAATTAGCATGTATTACTTATATGGGAACAATTTCTAAATCAGTAACTACAGAAGATGATAAAGTGGAAGCAATAATTCCTCCCAAAACACTCAAAATTTTAAATAAATTTCAAAAAGAAGAAGAATTATCCGTTAATATTAAATTTTTAGAAAACCATATTCTTTTTCAAGCTGCAGAATTTTATATTCTTTCAACATTAATCCGCGGCCCATATCCAGAATACCAAAGAGCAATCCCAACTACTAATGATAAAATTGCTACTATTCCTACAAAAGAATTTTTAAAAACAGTAAGGCGTGCTTCTTTATTCTCCAGTTCCATTACTCATATGGTAAAATTCGTTTTCAATTCCGATATTCTACTATTGAATAGTAAAGTATTAGATACAGGCGAAGAAGCTAATGAAGAATTACCTATCACATATAATGGAGAACAATTAGAAATCGGTTTTAATGCAGAGTATATTCATACCATTTTAAAATTAATTGATAGTGAAAAGGTTCTCTTAAAATTAAATGGTCCTAATGCAGCCTGCGTTATCGTTCCAGAAGAACAGCGTGAAAATGAAGACCTTATTTTTGTTGTTATGCCTTTACGATTTAGTTAAATCCAGGATTTACTAAATTTTGATTTTTATTGATTGCAATCTTTTAAATTTCAGAAACCTCGGAAATATCTTTTTAGAATTCTCTGAAAAAGGGAATGTATTATTCGGTAAAAATGGTCAAGGTAAAACAAATTTTTTGGAAGCCTTATATTATTCATTAGCTGGTAAATCTTTTAGAAGAAGTGTTACTGATCGACAAATTATAAAATATAATAATAATTTTTTTCATATTAATGTTAATTTGTTAAAATCTATGAAAGATGGGGGCGATAAAAAATATAATATTAAAGTAAACTATCTCAAAGGCAAATCCAAAGAAATCGCCATCAATAATAAAAAAATAAAAAAATTAAGTCAGCTTGTTGGTTTAAATAATTTTGTCCTTCTTTCTGTAGAAGATAGAAAAATTATACACGGGTATCCTGCTGATAGAAGACGTTTTTTAGATAATGCAATTTCCCAAATAGATTCTTTATATCTTGAGTACTTACAAATCTATAAAAAATTGTTATATGAAAAAAAGGCTCTTTTTGAAAAAAACAATGTTGATTATATGCTTTTAGATTCTATAAATGAGCAAATGGTAGAGCCTTTCATCTATATTATAAAAAAACGTAAAACATTTATCAAAAGCATCGCTCCTTTTGTTATAAAATCATATAAGAATATATCTGATAATAATGAAGATGCAAATATTATTTATAACCCTTATGTGGATATAGAAACTCCATCTGAGTTATTATATTTTTTGCAAAAACATAAAAATAAAGAAATACAGGAAAAAAATGTGATCTATGGACCGCATAGAGATGATTTTATATTAGAAATTAATGGGAAAAATAGCAAAAATTTTTCATCATCAGGACAGATAAAATCAATGATTTTATCTCTTAAAATTGCACTTGCAATGTTTTTTAAAGAATATAACGGAATAGTGCCTCTACTTTTTTTAGATGACATTTTTTCGGAACTTGATAATTTCAGAATAAAAAAATTGATTGATTTTTTTGATTTATTTAGCCAAATTTTTATTACAGTTCCAAGACAGGATGAACTAAAATTTTTCCCCGATAATTTTAAAATTTTTGAAGTAAATAACGGAGAAATTTATGCAAGATAAAATTAATAGAAAACTAACAAAAAAAATACAAATAGGAAACGTAATTATTGGGGATAATAATCCTATTGCCATTCAATCAATGACAAATACTAAAACTTCTGATGTCGATAGCACAGTCGCTCAAATTTTAGAACTCGAAAAAGAAGGCTGTGAGATTATAAGAGTAGCTATTCCCTATAAAGAAGATGCACTGGCTATTAAAAAAATAAAAGATCAAATTCATATACCGATAGTTGCAGATATTCATTTTGATTATAAATTGGCAATTCTATCAATAGAAAATGGAGCAGATAAAATTAGAATAAATCCGGGAAATATTGGTGATAAAGATAAAATAAAAAAGATTATAGATGCTGCAAACATGAATAATATTCCAATAAGATTAGGTGTCAATGCTGGTTCATTAGAAAAAAATATTTTAGCAAAATATAAACATCCAATATCTGATGCATTAGTGGAGAGTGCAACTCGATGGATCAATTTTTTTGAAAATCAAAATTTTTATGATATTGTTTTATCACTAAAATCAAGTGATACTCTTACGAATTATTATTCATATATGAAAATATCAGAAAGATTTGATTATCCTTTACATATTGGAGTAACAGAAGCAGGCAGTGAAATGGAAGGTATCATAAAATCCTCTGCTGGATTGGGTTCATTACTAATCAATGGTGTAGGTGATACTATAAGAATTTCTCTTACTGGAAATCCATTAAATGAAGTTATTGTTGCTAAAGAACTGCTCCAATCTCTTAATATTAGACACTTTACTCCAGAAATTATCTCATGCCCTACATGCGGTAGATGCGAGATCAATCTTGAAAATTTTCTAAAAAAAGTAAAAAAATATATCAAAAAAATAAATAAACCTTTGAAAATTGCAATTATGGGATGTGTTGTAAATGGACCTGGTGAAGCAAAAGAAGCAGATTTAGGTATTGCAGGAGGGAAAAAACATTATGTTATTTTCAAAAACGGCATAATAGTAGAGAAAGTAAAAGAAGAAAATGCAGTTGAAGTATTTCTTAAATATCTGAAGGAGTATTATTAATGATATTAAAAATTATTATTCTTGCTATTATCCAGGGAATAACTGAATTTTTACCAGTCTCAAGTTCTGGACATCTTGTTTTTTTACAGCATTTTTTTGGAATAAAACAAAATCAACTTGTTATTGATGTCGTATTACATTTTGGCACTCTATTTTCAATATTATTATTCTTTAAAAAAGATTTAGTAAAAATTGCAAATATTAGTTATTTTAAAAATAAAGAAAATGTATTAAAATTAATTTATGTTATTATCGCAATAATCCCTGCTGGTATAGTAGGAGTTTTACTTAATGATTTAATAGAAGCAAAGTTATTTTTTATTCATTTTGTAGGAATTATGTGGATTATAAATGGAATTAATCTATTCATACTTTCTAAATATGATAAGAAACAAAAGAAAAACTTAAATTTGGTAAGTTCTCTCATTGTTGGCCTTTCACAGATCTTCGCTATACTCCCAGGAATATCACGTTCTGGTACCACAATAGCAACAGGAGTATATAGCGGAATGTCCAGAAAATTATCTGCAAAATTTTCATTTTTTATTGCAATTCCAATAATTTTTGGAGCCTCTGTATTAAAAATAAAAGATGTAATTGAAAATCCAGCAAATTTTGATATTTTAGCTTTACTTATAGGTTTTGTTATTTCCTTTATTGTCGGCTATTTATCTTTAAAGTTATTATTTAGTGTACTTTATAATAAAAAAATAAAATATTTTGCTTATTACTCATTATTAATCGGAATTATTTCTTTATTTTTGTAATATTATGAAGATTTATAAGTTTAAAGACGCCTTTCAAACAGCTGAAAAATTAGCTGATTTTATCACAAAAATTATAAAAAATAATACAAAAAATTATAAAAAAACAGCTATTGCATTATCAGGAGGTATGACTGCATCTTATTATTTATCTTTATTAGCTCATAAAGATGTGGACTGGAATTGGGTACATTTTTTCTGGATACATGAACGAATGGTTTCTCCAGATAGTTCAAAAAGCAATTTTAAAATGGTTCAACAGACTTTTTTTGATAAAATTAGAATTCCTCATAACAACATTCATAGAATTAAAGGAGAATTAAAAAACAATGCTAAAGAAGATTATGAAAAAGAATTATTAAAATATTTTGGAAGTAAAGATAAAATTATTTTTGATATTGTTTTATTGGGATTAAATGAAAATGGTTATATTAGTTCTTTTCATCCAGACTACTATAATTTATTTACAAATAAAGAAAATATAGTTATCATTTTAAAAGATAAAACCAAATTGCAAATGGCAAGAATCACTTTAAGTTTGGAAATAATCAATCGTGCTAATAATATTATTGTTTATGCCTTTGGACTGGATAAACAAAAAGCTTTTTCTATATTTTTAAAAGAAT
Source organism: uncultured bacterium (assembly GCA_964384205.1). GTDB lineage: Bacteria > JAGOEH01 > JAGOEH01 > JAGOEH01 > CAYLKS01 > CAYLKS01. Next base: position 5,631 of record CAYLKS010000017.1, read on the forward strand.
TAAAAGATAAATCTCAAAAATCTCGAATATTTCCTATTTTAAATAAAAAAAAATTATTTATTTTCTCTGATATTTAACCTTTTTACAAATGGAGGACACATATTATGGAGGAATTAAAAAAATTCATAAGAGAAGTGCCAGATTTTCCTAAAAAAGGAATTTTATTCTATGATATTACTACTCTTATAAAAAATCCAGAAGCATTCAAAAAAGTAAATGATTTATTTTTTGAATTTTATAAAGACAAAAATATCGATATTATTGCAGGGATAGAATCAAGAGGATTTATTTTTGGTTCAGTTTTAGCAGATCGTTTAAATAAAAGCTTCGTATTAATCAGAAAACCAGGAAAACTTCCAGCTGATAAAATTTCTAAATCTTATGAATTAGAATATGGAATAAACACTATAGAACTCCATAAAGATGCTGTATCTCCTGGGAAAAATGTACTCATTATTGATGATTTATTAGCTACAGGAGGCACTGCTAAAGCAGCTGCGGAATTAGTGGAAACCCTTGGAGGAAAAATTATAGGATTTGCTTTTGTAATTGAACTTGATTTCCTAAATGGAAGAGATGCTTTATCTAATTACGATATAAAAACACTAATCCATTACTAAATAAAAAAAAGGAACTAAATAAAAAAAGGAGCCTGTTTTTTACACAGACTCCTTTTTTTACCATTTTTAATGATTCTTTTTAGTCTTCAATTTTTCCTAAAATATCACCTCTGGAAACTACTAAATAATCTTCGCCATTTATTTTTATTTCCTGCCCACCATATTTTGTATAAGCAATTTTATCGCCCTTTTTGAATAATTTCTGAATTTCTTCATCATTACCAATTTCTTCTACTACTCCAAATAATGGTTTTTCTTTTGCAGTATCAGGAACAATAATAGATCCTACTTTTTCTTCTTGTTCTTCTAAAGGTTTTACGAGAACTCTGTCATCTAATGGGATAAATCTCACTTTTACCTCCTTGGTTTACTTAAGGTTTAAGAGTCGGTTAATTTCAGCTTTATTAAATCCAACAATAGGACGATTATTGATTAAAGTAACAGGAACTCCCATCTGCCCTGTACGTCTCATTATGTCTTTTGCAGCGCTTTGATTTTTGCTAACATCAATTTCTTTAAAACGAACTTTTTTTTGTTGTAAATACTGTTTTAGTGCTCTACACCAGCTACAGGTAGGTGTTGTAAAAATAATAACATTTGGTGTCGACATAAACCTACTCCTGTTCTATAATTTCATAATCATAAAAAATTTCAACTGTTGGTTTTAACATTGCAGAAACACTACAATATTTATCTTTTGAAAGATCTATAGCTCGTTTCACATCCTCTTCTCTTATACCTTTTCCATAGAATAAAAATTTTACCCATATTTTAGTATAAACTTTTGGATGTTCAGGAGCAGTTTCAGCTTCTATCTCTACTTTAAAATCTTTAAGATTTACTCTTTTCTTCTGTAGTATAGAAACAACATCCATACCAGTACAGCCACCAAGTCCCATAAGTATTAATTCCATTGGACGTGAACCCGCAAGCGAGCCACCAAAGGTTTCTGGTCCATCCATTACAACCCAATGGTTGCTATCACCTTTTGCTACTAAAGTTATCCCAGAAACTTGTTTTACAACAACCTTTTTTCTTTTTGTTTCAGACATAATTCTTCCTTGTTTAGAAATGCTTAGATATTTTATCTAATAATTGAGATTTAGGCATAAAACCAATTAACTTTTCTGTAAGTTTACCATTTTTAAATAAAATTAAAGTAGGAATGGACTGGACTCCAAATTTCATAGCTGTTGCCTGCTCTTCATCTACATTAAGTTTTGCTATAACAATTTTACCTTGATATTCTTTTGCAATCTCAGCTACAACAGGCCCGATCATCTTACATGGAGCACACCACTCAGCCCAGAAATCAACTAAGAGCAACGGATATTTTTCCAATGCTGCTTCAAAATTATCATCTGTCACAGTTATTGGAGAATCTGGATTGTCAGGTAAAGTTTCTTTACTACTACTTGCAAATAATTCATCATATTTACTGCAGCCATACTTTAAAACTAATTTTATATATTTCTTCTCAGGTTGAACGCCAACTGTAATACTCTTATTTATCCTATTGATAACTTGTTGAGGAACAGAGCTCACAGAAAACCTTCTAGCAAGTTCCATATTTTCACCAGCTTCAACAGTCTTTGAATGCACCAATCCCTTCTTTGCAATAGCTATTCTATTATTTAAAATTGATGATTTAGGACAATAAGGACATGAAGGTGTCACATAAGCTTCTAAAAGAACATTTTGATCAATATGATCAATCATATCTACAAGTTCTTTTGAAAATCCATGATCTTCTCTTGATACATGAATAATTGTTTCAATAAGAGACTGTGCTTCATAACCAGCAGGAGCTCCTAAATACTCAATTTTATACCCCTTATCTCTACCAACAAAAACTGAAGGGGTATTTTCTATTTTAAGTTCGGGATCACTAAATTCATTAGCATCAATTATTTTAATTTTAATTCTGTTGTCAATTTCAGATAATTCTTCTAAAAATTGCTTCGAAAAATCAGTATATTCAGGAAAATTAGCACTTTTTACTAATTCCACTAACACATCATTTTTTAAACTATCATTAAATTGCTTCTTTAATTCATTAACTGTTTTGTCATCTAAAAGTCTTGCCATTTTTTTACTCCTTGAATGTTGATTCAATATATTTTTCTGCAGAAAATTCTGCTTGTGCTCCTTCACCTACTGCAGTGGCTATCTGGAGCTGTGATTTACTACGAACATCACCGGCTGCAAAAATACCGGGTACATTAGTTTCCATTAAATTATTTGTAATAATAAAATTCCTTTCATCAACTTCAATTCCAGCTTTTTGTGCAATCTCACTATTCGGAAGCTGGCCTATAAATACGAAAACTCCATCTGTTTTATGTTCAAATACTTCACCGGTTTTAACATTTTTTAATTTTAGTTTAGTTACTGTTTGCTCGCCTATGACTTCTTCAACAACAGTATTCCATATAAATTCTATTTTTTCATTAGCAAAGGCCCTCTCCTGTATAATTTTTGAAGCTCGCAATTGATCACGTCTATGGACTATATAAACTTTCTTCCCAAACCTTGTTAAATATAAAGCTTCCTCAACAGCACTATCTCCGCCACCAATTACTGTTATAATCTTATCTTTGTAAAAAGCTCCATCACAAGTAGCACAATAAGAAACACCTCTTCCTGTAAACTCTGCTTCTCCTGGAACTCCCAATTTTCGTAAAGAAGTTCCTGTAGTGATTATAACTGCTTTGGCATGATAATTTCCTTCTTCACCTTTTAATAATTTCCAATTATCTTCTTGAGAGATAATCTCTGATATTTCATCCATAATAATTTGAGCTCCAAATTTTGTAGCCTGCTCTTCCATTTTCTGAGCGAGTTCAAATCCTGAAATACCCTCAGGAAATCCCGGATAATTTTCAACCCAGTCTGTAATAGTGATAGTACCCCCAGGTGCCATTTTTTCAATAACAACTGTTTTCAATTTTGCTCTTGCAGCATAAATGGCAGCTGTTAAGCCAGCTGGTCCACCACCTATTATTGCAATGTCATATTTTTCTATATGTGTATCATGAGAAAAATCATGACTTGCAACATCTCCAAGATTAATTGTCAAATCTCCCATACTCTACTCCTTATTGGTATTAAAATTTAATAATATCAAATATTTGGCGCTCACCATTAATCTCTTTCATAATATTCTCAAAATAATTACTTTTTATTATTGTTATTTGTTGAACTGTTACTCGACGAATTCGAAGAAGAATTAGATTTTTTATAATCAGTTATATAAAATCCAGAACCTTTAAATATAAGTCCATTTCCACCTGAAATTAATCTCTTTACTGGACCACCACACTCTGGACAAACTTTTATTGGATCATCATTGATATTTTGAAATTTTTCAAATTGATATCCGCATTTCTCACATCTATATTCATAAGTAGGCATCTATTCCCCCTTTAAGCTCTTTCATCAACTTTCGAACCTTTTTCCCCATCGCCATTTTTTTTATGTTTTTTTTTCGAAGATTTTTCTTTGTGTGAATTTATTTCTTTTGCTTCTTCAGAAGCTTTACTTTCATTCTTATTTTCTTCGTCTTTAGACTCTTTTGCCTTACCAACAATAACTTTACTATGTTGTATAATTATATTTCTAAATTTATAGCCTTTATCATATTCCTGAATAACCTTTCCATCATTTTCAGGATCAGTTTCAAAAATCTGAATAGCATCGTGAAATTCAGGATTAAATTCCTCTCCCAAAGCTTTTATTTCCTCTAAGCCTTCTTTTGATAAAATCTCTTTTAATTTATTATAAATCATTAAAAAGCCTTTTTCTGCTTCTGTTACAGGTTCATGTTGAGCTGCCCTTTCAAAATCAGATAATACAGGAAGTAATTTTTTTATAAAATTAGACAAATACAGATCTTCCCATTCACTTCGTTCTTTACTTATCCGTTTTCTAAAATTGTCAAATTCTGCCTGCAATCTTTTTAAATGATTTATAAGCTCTTCTTTTTCTTGCTCTAACTGCTTTACTTTTTCTTCTAAATTAATTTCTTTTTCCTCTTGTTGTTCTATTTGTTGATTGTTATTTTCTATTTTTTTATCTTTTTTTTCTTCTTTTTGTTCCATCATTATTCAATCTCCTTTAAGAGAAATTCAGTTGGAAAAAAGGACTGATTAAAATCAGTCCTTTTTAATCTATAACCTCATAATCAGCATCTACAGTACCATCTTTATTCTCATTTGTATCATTTGAAGAAGTGCTTTGTTGAGTAGAATCTGTTGCTCCACCACCAGCAGCTCCACCACCGGTTGCACCTGTATTTGCTCCAGAAGCATTTGCCTGTTGATACAAATTCTGCCCAATCTGGCTCCATAATTGGTTTACTTCATCAATAGCAGATTTTAAATTCTCTATGTTATCTGTTTTATTAGCTTCTTTTAATCTATTAACAGCACTTTCTAATTTTGTTTTAGATGCTGCGTCTATTTTATCTGAAAATTCTTTTAAATTCTTTTCAGTTTCATAAATCAATTGATCTGCTTTATTATGGAGATCAATAAGCTCTTTCCTTCTTCTATCCTCTTCTTCATGTGCTTTTGCTTCTTCAACCATTCTTTTAATTTCATCTTCGCTTAAACCTGACGAAGCTTCAATTCTTATACTTTGCTCTTTTCCAGTTGCTTTATCTTTTGCAGATACATGCAATATCCCATTTGCATCAATATCAAAAGTTACTTCAATTTGAGGTACACCTCTTGGAGCAGGTGGAATACCATCCAAAATAAATCTTCCTAAGGTTCTATTGTCCTTTGCAAGAGGTCTCTCACCTTGTAATACATGAATTTCTACCTGAGTTTGGTTATCTGCAGCTGTTGAGAAAATTTCTGTTTTTTTAGTAGGAATTGTGGTATTCCTTTCAATTAATTTTGTAAATACTCCACCTAATGTCTCAATACCAAGCGATAATGGAGTAACATCAAGAAGAAGAATATCTTTCACTTCACCTGTTAATACCCCACCCTGGATTGCAGCACCTATTGCAACGACTTCATCAGGATTAACTCCCTTATGAGGTTCTTTGCCAAAAAAGTTTTTAACAATTTCCTGAACTTTTGGTATTCTTGTAGAACCACCAACTAATATAACTTCATCTATATCATTTATTGTCAATTTTGCATCTTCTAATGCTTTCCTACATGGTTCCAGACTTTTCTGTAAAAGATCATCGATTAATTGTTCAAATTTAGATCTTGTCAAAGTCATATTTAAATGTTTTGGACCATTTTGGTCTGCTGTAATAAATGGTAAATTTATTTCAGTTTGAGATGAGCTAGAAAGTTCTATTTTTGCTTTTTCTGCAGCTTCTTTCAATCTCTGTAATGCCATTGGGTCTTTTCTTAAATCAACACCCTCTTGTTTCATAAATTCATCAGCAAGCCAATCAATAATTCTTTTATCAAAATCATCACCACCTAAATGAGTATCTCCATTGGTAGATAAAACTTCCACAACATTATCACCAATTTCAAGTATAGATATATCAAAAGTACCGCCACCTAAATCATATACAGCAATTTTTTGGTCATGTTTTTTGTCAAAACCATAAGCCAATGATGCTGCAGTCGGCTCATTGATAATCCTCAACACTTCCAATCCTGCAATTCTTCCAGCATCTTTTGTAGCCTGTCTCTGAGCATCATTAAAATATGCAGGAACTGTAATTACCACTTTGGTTACTTTTTGACCAAGATAATCCTCTGCTGTCTGCTTCATTTTTTGTAAAACCATTGCAGATATCTCTGGCGGAGTATATCTTTTATCTCCAACTAATACCTGTACAAGATCATTAGGGCCTCTTTCAATTTTATATGGCATCTGAGAAATTTCATTCAACACCTCATCATATCTTCTACCCATAAAACGCTTAATAGAATATATTGTATTTTGAGGGTTGGTAATTGCCTGCCTCTTTGCCGGTTGACCTACGAGCCTTTCTCCTGATTTTGTAAAAGCCACAACCGACGGTGTTGTCCTGCCACCTTCACTATTTGGTATTACAACCGGTTCTCCACCTTCCATTACTGCAACACAGGAATTAGTAGTTCCTAAGTCGATTCCGATAATTTTACTCATAGCTTCCTCCTTCTATGTTAATTTGTTTAACTTAGGTTCTTAGTTTACGACTGTAATATATCTATGCAATAATTATGCCTAAATCTATATATAATTAACACATTGGTTTACAATATGTTATATATATTGTCAAAATAACATAGCCATTGTTATATTGTCAAAAAATAAGTTTTATAGTAGATAATTATATTTTTTTATCATTTTGGCAAATATATTTTTCTATTTTCACTTATATTAATAGTTGATTTTTGAATACTCCTACAGATTTTTTTAATTTTTTATATTATTTTGCTTAGAATTTATTTTCAAAATATATAAGGACTGTAAGACTAATTTCACTATATCTTTATTGTCAGATGAAAAATAATTAAAAAACAAAAGTGCGTTTATTTCCAACTGAGAAATAAAAGAATTTCAGAATAAGAGCATCTTCTCCAAAACGAAATTATTATCGAAAAAGAGCCAAATTAAGACATAAAAAAACACCCCATCCTATTGGAAAACAATATCATCAATGAAAAATAGATCGCAAAAAGCAAAAAAATTATAAAAGCTAAAATTTCCCCCATAATCCCCAAACATACTCAATACTGTACCAATAAAAATAGAAAATAATAGTTTTCTTGATAATGTGATATTCCAATCTGGAATATCATAACACCAACTAACAATCTAACATAACACCAATTATTATATAAACAGAAAATTAAGTTTTTGTTATAATTCTATTTTAATATAAAAAATAAGTTTTTATATTAAAAATTTCTTATTAATTTTTTTGATAAATGTTCAAAAAAAAATATTTTTGTTGATTTTAATGATTTTGTAATTTAATTTAGTTGAAAAATAAGGTGGTAAATATGAAAAAAAATATGATTTTTTTCATTCTTATATTTTTAATTTTTCTTTTTGTTAAGATATTTTTTAAATATAATTCCCAATCTTTTGGTGCCTGGTCATTATTACCTCCATTATGTGCAATTATTTTTTCAATAGCTTTACGTGAGATAATACCATCTTTATTTTTTTCTATATGGATTGGTAGTAGCTTAATTAATAAAGGCTCTATTTTTTATGGTTTTTTAGAGACAGGAAGATATTATTTAATTCATAGGCTAATAGATCCATATAATATGGGGATTATCTTTTTTACATTAATAATTGGTGGATTAATAGGTGTTCTTGTTAGAATTGGTGGTATTCCTGGCATTATAAACAGTATATCAAAGAAAGTAAATAATGCTGTTAAGGCCCAGCTTGCTACTTTTTTCATGGGTATATTTATTTTTTTTGATGATTATTCCAATACAATTCTTGTTGGAAATACATTAAGACCATTGACTGATAAATTTAGAATTTCAAGAGAAAAATTATCCTATATTGTTGATTCAACAGCGGCACCAGTTGCTTCAATAGGTATTATTTCAACATGGGTTGCTTATGAAGTAGGATTAATTCATAATGCGTTAATATCTTGTGGAGATAATAGTTCTGCTTACTTGATTTTTTTACATTCAATACCGTATAGATTTTACTCTATTTTTGCTTTAATATTTGTTTTTTTTATAATAATATTAAAAAGAGATTTTGGATTAATGTATAAAGCAGAAAAAAGGGCAAGAGCCACTGGAAAAGTCTTACGAGATGGCGCAAAGCCTTTATCTGATCTTGAACTTGGAAAGTTATCAGAAGGAATAGATGCCAAAAATATGAATAAATGGAATGCAATTATCCCTATTGCAACTGTAATAATTCTTATGTTTATAGGGTTATGGTATACAGGAGGTGGAACTAAAGGAGCTTCCTTATCAACTGCTATTGGGAATGGGGATGCATCTGTTTCAATGATATGGGCATCAATTTCTGGTTTATTTGTTGCGGTATTATTAGGCCTTTTAAAAACCAAAATCCCATTAGACGATATTTTATCATCTTTTGTAGAAGGTGTAAAGTCATTAACAATGGCAATAATTATTTTGGTTTTAGCATGGTCTATAGGGTTAGTAACAAAAGATTTAAAAACAGGTGAATATATAGTTAATAATTTAAAGGACATATTTAAACCGCAGATGTTACCAGTTTTTACTTTTATTATATCAATGTTTGTTGCTTTTACAACGGGTTCTTCCTGGGGCACTGTTGCAATTATAATACCTATTGCTGTACCTTTAATATATCATTATACAGGTAATACTTCAGATGTTATGTTTTATTCTACTATAGGTTCCATTTTTACAGGTTCAGTTTTTGGAGATCATTGCAGTCCTATATCTGATACGACTATTATGAGTTCTATGGCCAGTGCCTGTGATCATATAGACCATGTAAGGACACAGATGCCTTATGCTATTTTGGTAGCTCTGGTTACATTATTTGCGGGATTTTTCCTCATTTCAATTGGTTTTCATTATATAATTTCAATTTTGACTGGTTTTATTTTATTATTTTTATTAATATATACTTTCGGAAAAAAGTTATAAAAAAGGAGAGATGATGTCAGTTACAATGGAAAAAATTGTAAATTTAAGCAAAAGAAGAGGTTTTATTTATCCATCATGTGAGATTTATGGGGGGTTTGCTAACACATATACTTATGGCCCCTATGGTGTTGAACTTAAAAATAATATAAAAAATATATGGTGGAAGTATTTTGTTCAATCAAGAGCTGATATGGTAGGTATGGATGGAAATATACTTTTACATCCTAAAGTCTGGGAGGCATCCGGGCATCTTGCAGGCTTTAATGACGCAATGGTTGATTGTAAGGTTTGTAAGGCGAGATTTAGAGCGGATACATTAATAGAAGATATTTTAGGCATTGATGTTGAAGGCAAACCTTTAGAAGAGATGGAGAAAATCATAAAAGAGAATAAAATAAAATGTCCAAAATGTGGCAACAGTGATTTTACAAAGGTTAGAAAGTTTAATATGATGTTTAAAACTCATACTGGCACTACTGATGATGAAACATCTGTAGCATATTTACGTCCTGAAACAGCTCAGGCTATTTTTATGACTTTTAATAATATTATAGATACAATGAGGGTAAAGATTCCTTTCGGTATTGGGCAAATTGGTAAAGCCTTTAGAAATGAAATTACACCTGGAAATTTCATCTATAGATTGATTGAATTTGAACAAATGGAGATTGAGTATTTTATTACTCCTGAAATATGGGAAGATATTTTTAAACATTGGCAAGAGGAAATGTGGAAATGGTGTACTGAGATTTTAGGCCTTGATGAAGATAATCTCAGAATTTATGAACACCCCAAGGAAAAATTGAGTCATTACTCTAAAAGGACTATTGATATTGAATATAAATATCCATTTGGATTTAAAGAACTTTATGGATTAGCTTATAGAACAGATTTTGATTTAAGAAATCACCAGGAAGCAAGTGGTAAATCTACAGAATATTTTGATCAGAGAAATAATAGAAAATTTATACCTCATGTTATCGAACCTACTTTTGGAGTAGATAGATCTGTTCTTGTTGTCCTTCTTGATAATTATAAAGAAGAAGATGCACCAACTGCAAAAGGCACTATGGAAACAAGAACTGTTTTAAAATTTCCTCATCATTTAGCTCCTATAAAAATAGCAGTATTACCATTATCAAAAAAGCCTGAACTAACAGGTGAAGCTAAAAAGATTTTCGACATGTTACGCAAGCATTGGGTTTGTGAATACGATGAGACACAAAGTATAGGAAGAAGATATAGAAGACAGGATGAAATTGGGACTCCTTTTGCTGTTACTTTCGATTTCGATAGCCTTGATGACAAAAAAGTAACAATTAGAGATAGAGATACTATGAAACAGGAAAGAATTCCTATTAATAATTTAATTGATTATTTTAATGATCATTTAAAATTACAATTTTAAAGGGGGCCTTATGTTAAAAACTTTAATTATCCTTGTATTGTTTTTTTTTACAATTAATTTATATGCTATAAAACCTGCTATTGACGGTAAATATCCTCCAAGTGTGCAAAAAGCATTTAAAGAACTAAATAAGGCTTACCCCACTGGTAATCTTTATAATATTTTACAAAAAAGGAAAGCTCGTTTAAAATCTATAAAAGGACTTTCAAAAAGACTACAAGCAATGAAAAATGATATAGTAACCATTAAGACACCAGTGATTTGCGGGATATATGCTGATGACAACATCCATATAGATAGTTTTCCTCAAAAGTTACAACAGGAATTATTTGATGGACCTCTTGCAACCGGCACAATGACGGAATATTACAGGGAAATTTCTTACGGACAATTTGAGGTTACCGGCAAAGTTTTTGATTGGGTTCATCTATCCCATGATGAAAATTATTATGTTAATGGAGAAGCATATGGTTTTCCCTCAAGTGGTGGTAAAGTGGGAGAACTGATTTTTGAGATATTGGATTCTTTAGATAACTCCGTGGATTTTAGTGAATTCGATAATGATGGTGATGGATGGGTCGAAAATATTTTTGTTGTTCATTCAGGTGTAGATCAGGCAGATATAGGACAAAATGCATCAGAAAATCATATATGGTCACATAGATATAAATTAAGATATGCAGCTGGGAGTTATTATGTAACAAATGATACAAATGCATACGGTAAGGTTGTTAAAATTGATGACTATACTATTCAGCCAGAAATTCATCCATCAGGGGAAATGGTACAGATTTCAGTCTTCTGCCATGAATTTGGCCATGTATTAGGTTTACCTGATTTGTATGATACAGATTATTCTTCAGGCGGTATTGGTTCATGGGGGCTTATGTGCCAAAACAGAATTTATTATAATGGCCAGGTAATTGAACATTCTCCGCCACACATGACTGCCTGGTCAAAAGAAATGTTAGGGTGGCTGGTACCTGTAAATATCACAGCAAATACAGAAAATATTACAATTCAACCTGTTGAAACCACTCCTATAGCATATAAAATATGGACTAATGGTGAAATAGAAAGCTATACACCTTATAATATAAATGGAAAACAGACTCATGATATGGGGAAAGAGTATTTTCTCTTAGAATTCAGAAAAAGAATTGGTTTTGAAAAATATTTAATGGGGGAAGGTTTATTAATTTATCATATTTTCAATCCAAAAAATAATGGCGGTAATTCTGTAAATACAGATGAGACTAAACCAGGCGTTAAATTATTACAGGCAGACGGCAAAGATGATTTACTATATGGCAGAAATAGTGGAGATGATGGAGATCCATATCCTGGCTCAACTAACAATAGATTATTCGATGATGATACAAATCCATCATCAAGAACTTACGATGGCAATATAACAATGGTTTCAATTTACGATATTTCAGATGTTGATTCTGTGATGACTTTTTCTGCACGGGTAAAATATAAAAACCCAGAATTTCAAATCTTATCACTTTGTAATTATTCAAACCAAAATAGAATTTTTTCAGGAACTACAGATTCTGTATTTTTAAAATTAAAAAATCTTAAAGCAGACGCTGATTCTATTTTTATAAAAATTAAATGTGATAATGAAGCAGTAACAGTAATTGATACAGTAATTATTATAAAAGACATTCCTCTTATGGATACTTTATCTACTTATGATGTCCCAATCAAATTATCTGTCAATAATAACATAAATAATGACATAGTGGCACTGGATATAACTTTTTATAATAATGATGATTTTTCTCAATCCTTTAATGTACCTCTTTATATTGGTTATCCACAAAATCTTGTAGTCATTGATAATGACAAAGTAATGAATATAGATAGCATTTATAATTATTTTTCAAACAATATAGCTAAATTTGAATTATTGAATCTGGCAATTGCTGATAGTTCAAATATTGCATACTCTAAACGAAAAAATGTTTTTTGGTTTTGTGGTGAAAATACATGGTCTTTATATAAATCAAATGTTGTTGATAGTATGAAATCTATGCTCGATAAGGGAGCGAATTTATTTTTATCAGGAGTATCTGCTGCTTTTATTATAAATCGGACAGACTCATTATTTTTATCCCAGTATTTTGGTGTTAGGTATACTGGTAGAGTTAAAGATAAAAAACTCATTAGAGGATTAAACAATTGTGTTTTATCTACAGACAATCAATCTGGCAAGCCGTTTGTTTTTAGATTAAATAATAATTTTTCTAATTGTGCCCTTGTATTAGCTGATAATAATAAAGCAATTCCTATGTATCAATATCTTGGACAATCTGAGGTGTTCGCAGGAGCTTATAAAGACAATGGCAACTCGAAAGTTGTCTTATTCGGTTTTCCATTAGATCAAAAAGATTATTCTTATACAAAAGATGCATCCCTGGAAGATATATTAACTCCTATTGTATTATGGTTTAATAATCAGGTTGCAACACCTGAAAATACCCAATCATCATCTTTAAAACATACTCTTTTAGTAAAAACTTATCCAAATCCATTTAATTCTGTAATGAAATTTACAATTAATTCTAATTTTAAAACTAAGGTTCAACTGGCTATATTTGATTTATTAGGAAGAGTGGTGTATGAGAAAAAAGATATTGATATTTTCACAGGTAATAATACATTGACTTTTGTACCTAAAAAATTGACCAGCGGCATTTATTTTTATAGAATTGAAAACAATATGTTCAAAAAATCTGGTAAAATTACTTATTTAAAATAGGAGAGCACTTATGAGAAAGTTTGTTATAATTTTCATTTTATTACTTAGTTTTACCACTTTTGCACAAAATTACGAAAGTTTAGATAAAAATTTTATAAATGAACTCAAATCTAAAATTAAATTGGATTCTCTACATACTGCCTTGATGTATGCATTACAAAATAAACAGTTTAAAGATGTTTTTGTAAATAAAGAAATTTTAAAACATCATGATAAATATTTCACACATGAAATTAAAACTGGTAGAATTACAGATCAAAAAAGTACAGGTAGGTGCTGGCTTTATGCTGGACTTAATGCTATCAGACCGGATATTGTAAAAAAAGTCAATATCCAGGATTTTGAATTTTCGGAAAATTATCTTTATTTCTGGGATAAAATGGAAAAAGCAAATAAATTTTTGGAAATGGTTATTGCAAGGACAGGCGAAAACATAAGAAGTAGAAAATTCCAAAGGCTTTTAGGAAATCCAATAGAAGATGGCGGATATTGGCAAAATTTTGTTGATTTGATAAAAAAATATGGTTGTGTGCCTTATGAGGCTATGCCAGAAGTTGAATCTAACCATAATTCAAGACAGATGCTTGCTAATATCAATTTTCAATTAAGATATTATGCATATAAACTAAAAGAGATGAATGATAATGGAAAAAGTAAGGAAGAATTAAGACAGGCAAAAAAAGAATATTTAAAAAATATTTACAAAATGCTTGTATTACATCTTGGTTATCCTGTAGATACTTTTACATTTAAATATTTTGTTAAAGATAAGAAAGGCAATAAAAAAATTAAGATTGAACATTTCACCCCTATTTCATTTGCAAAAAAATTTGTTAATGAAAATTTAGACGATTATATTATGTTTGCAAATTGGCCTGCAAGAGAATATTACAAATATTATAAAGTTGAAAGCTCAAACAATTTAATTGACGGTACTCCTCTGGACTTTATTAATTTACCAATGGAAGAGATCAAAAAAATGATGGTAAAATCGATTCTTGCAGATTATCCTGTAAATTTTTCTTCAGATGTTGGAAAACAGTCATCTACAAAATTAGGAATATTCAATGCTGATTTATATAAATATAGCTGGGTTTATGATATTGAATTTGATTATAATAAAAAAATAAATACAGTAGTAAGAAATATTAATTCTACTCATGCTATGGTAATTTTAGGGGTTGATTTATTTGATAATAAACCTATCAAATGGAAAGTTGAAAATAGTTGGGGAACAGATGCCGGAGATAAAGGTTTCTTTTACATGTACGATAATTGGGTTGATCTTTTCGTTGTACGAGTTGTCGTCAATAAAAAATTTGTGCCTGAAAAATATATAAAAATTTTATCTCAAAAACCCGTTATTATACCTGAAGATGAACCAGAACAATAAAATAGAAAGGTTGTAAATGAGAAACATTGAGCATATTAAAAAAATTGCAGAAGAATTAGCATTAAAACCATATCAAGTTGAAGCAGCTGTAAAATTATTAGATGCTGAAAATACTATTGCTTTTATTGCACGATACAGAAAAGAGGCTACAGGCTCTTTAGATGAAGTTCAGCTAAGGCAAATTGAAAAAAAAATTACATATTTAAGAAATCTTGACCAAAGAAAAGATGAAGTTTTAACATCTATTGATAAACAGGGAAAATTAACAGATGAATTAAAAGAAAAAATTCTCAATGCAACTACTTTAGTTGAAGTTGAAGATTTATACTTGCCATACAAACCTAAAAAACGTACAAAAGGACAAAAAGCAAAAGAAATGGGGCTTGAGCCTCTTGCAGAATTAATTCTGAAACAGGATAAAACAGATGGAAATCCGGAAAAATTTTACAAAGAATATTTAAATCCTGAAAAAAAATTAAATACAATAGAAGATGTTAAAACATGGGTATCTTATTTAATTGCAGAGATTATTGCAGAAACTGCTGAAATTAGAGAAAAGATTAGAACTTTTATGTTTCAAACAGGAGAAATTCATTCTGATAAAATTAAAGAAGAATTTAAAAATACTGAATTTGATATGTATTTTGATTATAAAGAATCAGTATCTGCTATTCCTCCTCATAGAATTCTGGCTATTAACAGAGGCGAGAATAAAGGTGTCCTTAAGGTTAAAATAAAAATAGAAAAACAGCAGGCTCTTGAAATTATTGAAGATTTTATAATAAAAAATAAAAAATGTATTTTTATAGATTTAATTAAATCCAGTATAGAAGATGGATTTAAAAGACTTATTTTTCCATCAATAGAACGTGAAATAAGAAATGCCTTGACTGAAAAAGCAGAACTACATGCGATTAAGATCTTTGGAACAAATTTAAAAAATCTTCTAATATCGCCACCTGTTCGAGATAAAACTATTATGGGTATAGATCCCGGCTATAGGACAGGTTGTAAGGTGGCAGTTATTGATAAATATGGCAATTATCTTGAAGGAGCAACAATTTATCCAACACCACCACATAATAAAATTGAGGAATCAGAAGCTATTGTAAAAGATTTAATTTTAAAACATTCTGTTGATATAATTGCTATTGGCAATGGAACAGCTTCTCGCGAAACTGAAACTTTTATTGCAAATTTAATCAAAAAAATAGACAGAAATGTTGTTTATATAATTGTCAGCGAAGCAGGCGCATCAGTTTATTCTGCATCTAAAGTAGCTCTGGAGGAATTTCCTGAACTTGAAGCAAGTATGCGAGGTAATATTTCAATTGCAAGACGAGTATTAGATCCTTTATCAGAGCTTGTTAAAATTGATCCTAAATCAATAGGTGTTGGCCTATATCAACATGACGTAAATCAAAAAGAATTATCTGAAGAATTAGCTGAAGTTGTTAAATCTGTAGTTAATTATGTTGGTGTGGATTTAAATAACGCCAGTGTTTCATTATTACAGTACGTATCCGGAATAAATAAAAATATTGCAAAAAAAATAGTGGAATATAGAAAAAAACATGGTCCATTTAAATCGAGATATGATTTATTAAAAGTACCTGGGATTGGTGAACACACTTTTCAACAATGTGCTGGTTTTCTGCGAATACCAGAAAGTGATAATATTTTAGATAATACAAATATTCATCCAGAATCTTATCATGTATGTGAAGAATTATTTAAAAAATTTAATCTGGATATTAATGACCTTTCTAAATCATTTGCATTACTAAAATTTAAAATGAAATCACAAAATATTTCTATTGAAAAATTAGCAGAAGAACTTGAAGTGGGAATTCCTACATTAGAAGATATTTTTGAGAATTTAGAAAAACCTGGTAGAGATCCTAGAGATGTTCTGCCGAAGCCTCTATTTAAAGAAGATGTATTGAAATTAGAAGATCTAAAAGTAGGGATGGTTGTACAGGGGACTGTTAGAAATGTTGTAGATTTTGGAGCATTTGTTGACATTGGTATAAAAAGAGACGCATTATTACATAAATCCGAAATTGATAATAAATTTATAAAGCATCCGATAGAAGTATTATCTGTAGGAGATATTATTAATGTAAAAGTTATTGATATTGATATGGATAGACAAAGGGTATCTCTTTCTATGAAAGGGGTTACAAGCTGAATATGAAAGAAATAAAATTTCAAAAAACTGTCCTTGATAACGGATTGACTATAATTACTGAAAAAAATGATAATTTTTATACTGCATGTATCGGATATTGGATTAAATGCGGTTCTATATTTGAAGAACCTCATTTTAGCGGTATTTCCCATCTTTTAGAACATTTAATATTTAAAGGCACAGAAAAACGTAATACAAAAGAAATTTCAGAATTTATAGAATCAAAAGGCGGGATGCTTAATGCATTTACAGGCAAAGAGATGACATCAGTTTATGCAAGAATTTTACCAGAACATTTTGAAAGTGCTACAGATCTTATTTCAGATATTATCTTTAATTCCATAATCCCTGAGGAAGAATTGCAAAAAGAAAAAGAAGTTGTTTATGATGAAATAAGGGATACTATTGATAATCCCTCAGAATATATTATTGATCTTTTTTATAAGAAATTTTTTGCTAATCACCCAATTGGCAATGACATATTAGGAGAAATTAGCACCTTGAGTCAAATTACAAGAAAAGATTTATTAAATTACAGAAATAAGTTTTATACTCCTGATAATACTATAATAAGTAGTGTTGGCCCGGTAAACCATGATTCTATTGTAAAGTTTATTCAAAAATATATCCAAAACAGTAGCAGCCAGGATATTAATAAAATTGAAATAAAAAAAATAGATTTTGAATATAAACCTATTATTCATTTTGAGAATAGAAATATTGCTCAAGTGCATTCAATTATAGGGCTTCCGGGGATCGAATATTCATCTGAATATAAATTTGCATTTAAGATTTTCAATTTCATTCTCGGCGGCGGGATGTCTTCTATTTTATTTCAAGAAATAAGAGAACAGCTCGGCATAGCCTATAATATCTTTTCAGCACTCGATATGTATTCAAATATAGGACTTTTTTCTATTTATTTTTCTACAGAAACCAAAAAATACAATGAAGCACTTGAAAAAGTTTTTCATATTTTGCATAATTTAAAAAAATTTATTAATGAAGACTTAATTATTATTGGTAAAAACCAACTAAAAGCGGGGCTGTTAACGGCACTGGAAGGGAATAAGTATAGAATGGAAAAAATAGCAAAAGACTTATTTTATTACGGAGATTATTATTCTATAAAAGATATTTTGAATGCCATTGATAGTGTAACAGTAGATGATATCATTAACATTTATGAAAAATTTTTACAAGGGAATGTACCATCTATTATAGGAATTGGCAATGTAGATGGTTTCATTAATAAAATTCAACTTCAAAAAATTTAGTGGGGAGGTACTATGCCTATTTATATTGATGATATTAAAGAAATAGTAGAAAAACAAAATAAGTGGAGAGGCACAGAGTGCATTAATTTGATAGCAAGCGAAAATACTCCATCAAAAGCAGTACGTGAAATTCAGGTTAATGATTTTATGGGAAGATATGCTGAAGGTCATCCAAATACTCCTGAGAAGATGAATAGGTATTATCAAGGCACAAAATATATTGATGAGATTGAGACAATGGCAGAAAAAGAAATAAAAGAATTGTTTGGATGCGCTCATGCGGATGTTAGACCTTATTCTGGAAATAATGCAAATACAGCAATAGCATTAGGTTATTTACGTGGTGGAGATACTGTAATTGCTAATTCCACAGATGCAGGTGGACATATTAGCCATAATTATTTTGGTGTTATGGGAAGAAGGATTCAGATTAGAGGTCAAGTTTTAAAACCTGGTAAAGAAAATTCTGTTAAATTATTCTTTTTCCCTTTAACAGAAGATAAATACCATATAGATGTACAAAAGACTATTGATTTAATTGAACAGGTTGAGCCTAAGATGATTGTAATGGGAAAAAGTTTGTATCTCTTCCCAGATCCTGTAAAAGAATTAGCCCCAATATGTAAAGAAAAGAAAATTCCTATACTTTATGATGGAGCTCATGTATTGGGCTTAATTGCTGGTGGACAATTCCATAATCCTTTAGAAGAAGGTGCTACATGGTTGACAGGAAGTACACATAAAACTTTTCCAGGACCACAAAGAGGAGTCATTTTATCTAATGTTACTGATGAAAAAGAAGTTAAGAAATATTGGAATGCTGCTGATAGAGGAGTCTTCCCTGGCACATCAAGTAACCACCATTTATATAGTCTTCCTGCATTACTTGTGGCTATTAGAGAAATGAAAGAATACGGTAAAGAATATGCTGCTCAGATTTGTAAGAATATTATAGCTCTTGCAAAATCACTTGATGCTAATGGCATTCCTGTAGAAGCAAAAGAATTTGGTTATACAAAATCACATCAAATTGCTGTTAATGTTTCCGCCTTTGGAGGTGGACAAGCAGTTGCAAAATTTTTAGAAGAAAATGATATTATTTGTAATTATAATATGTTACCTGGAGATACTAATCCTATGAATCCTTCAGGCTTAAGATTAGGTGCTGCTGAGATGACAAGATTTGGTATGAAAGAAAAAGATTTCGAATATCTTGGAGAATTAATGGCAGATGCAATAAAAGGCAAAAAAGTAAAAGAAGCTGTAAATAAATTTAGAAAAAATTTCTTAGAACAAGTTTATGTCTAATTATTTTTATTTTGATTATGCAGCAACTACACCTGTTGATTTGGATGTAAAAAATCACTATTTCGATGCTCTTGAGAATAAATGGTTTAATTTATCTTCTGCTCATAAAAATGAATTATTATTAGAATTTGATAATATTAAAAATAGCCTGGCTTCTCTATTTTTCCCAGGAAGCCAGGCAAATATTATTTTTACTTCAGGTGCAACAGAATCCATTAATACTATAATAAAAAGTTTTGCCATATCTAATAAAAACAAAAAAATTTTAACAACAGCGATTGAACATAAAGCAACACTGGATACATTAGATTTCTGTAAAAATTTCCTTAAAATTGATTATGAATTTATAAAGACTGATAAATTTGGTATAATTGATATAGATGATTTAAAAAATAAACTGACTGAAAATGTCGGTCTTGTAACTTTTTTAGCAGTACATAATGAGCTTGGTTCTATTCAGCCAATTAAAAAAGCATATCAAATTGTAAAAGAATTTGATGAAAATATTTTATTTCATGTTGATGGAGCGCAACTTATTGGTAAAAGTAATATTCAAGATTTCATTGGTTTTTTTGATGCAATATCTTTATCGGGGCATAAATTTTATGCTCCTAAAGGCATCGGCATGTTAGGAATAAAAAAAAATTTTAAGTTATTACCACTAATAAATGGCGGAAGACAGCAAAATAATCTTAGATCTGGTACAATTAATTTTCCTTTGATTAGCACCTTTCATTTTGCTTTAAATAAAATCCTGAATAATTTTGAAGAAAATTTTTCAAAAGTAAAAGAATTAAATAAATATTTTTTGATGCAACTTGAAACATTAAATAATAAATTTTCTCTAAATTCTGATGCCAAAAATTCTACTCCATTCATCATAAATTGTTCTATTTTAGGGACAAAAGGAGAAATAATTAAAAATTTTCTTGGTGATAGAAAAATTTATATATCAACTGGCTCAGCTTGTTCTCAAAATGCAAAGAAAAATAGTATATTATATAAATTAAATTATAAAAAAGACATTGCAGAAAGCTCTATAAGAATCAGCCTCAGCCATCTTACAACAAAAGAAGAAATTGATTTTTTATTTGAAAATCTTGAAAAATCTTTAGAATTGTTTATTTTCTAAATATTTATAAACTTATTTTTTACTTCAAAGGGAGATATCTTAAGGGGAAATACTTGTTTACTGAAAAAAGTAATAAAACATAATAACAATTATTTAAATTTTTCCAACAATTGCTTTAAATACATCCTCCCTACTGGTAATTTGGTGTTTTTTAAATCTATCATTTCAATTTTATATTTATTTCCAAATAATTTATGTATCCTTTTTATTTTATTGATATTGACTATATAACTTTTATGGATTCTAATAAATATTTCAGGGTCAAGTAAAGAAACAAGCTCTTTTAAAGATTTATCATAAAAAAATTCAGAATCATAATTACATAAAAATATATATTTATCCTCAGCTTTAAAATAAAAAACATCTTCTTGAGGAATAATAAGAAAAGACGATCTTTCTCTAATTAAAAATTTAGTTATATAATTTTTTCTAACTGAAAGCTGCCCAAGAAGTGATTTTATATCCAAATCTATTTGATCAATTGACAATACTCTATCAATAGATTTATGCAATCTTTCAAAAGAAATAGGTTTTAAAATATAATCTACTGCCCATTTTTCAAAAGCTTCTATAGCATAATTATCATATGCTGTAATAAATATTATCTTGGGTAAATATTCTAATTCATCAACAAGCTTGATTCCAGAAATCTCTGGTAAATTTATATCCAAAAAAACTATATCAGGTTTATATGAATTAATCAATTTAACTGCATCTATCCCGTCTAAGGCTTTTCCTATAATATTTAATCTCCCATCTTCCTTGATTAATTTTTCAATTAAATTTAAAGAATGAATTTCATCTTCCACAATTATACATCTATTTTTCATAAGGCAACTCCAATTTAATTATTGTAATATGCTCAGAAAAATTATCAATAAAAAGTTTTGCCCTATCTCCATAAATAAGTTTAAGTCTTTCAGAAATACTATAAAGTCCAAAACCCAAACGAGATGTATCTTTAAAAGAAGCTCCTGTATTTTCTACTAAAATACATATATTCTCATTCATTTTTTTTATCTTAACAGCTATATCACCTCCTTTTTTACTTTTTGCTATACCATGAACAACGGCGTTTTCAACAATTGGCTCAATTAAAAAAGCAGGAATTTTCTCTTTCTTAAGCTCATCCTGTATATCTATAGTAAAATTTAATTTATCTCCCATCCTAATTTTTTCAATTTCAAGATATTTCTTTATTAACTGAAGTTCTTCATCAATAGTAATATACTCTTTTTCATTAAGCTGAAAAGTTCTTCTATAAATTTCTGATAAATTCAATATACATTTTTCAGCATCCTTTGGTGAAGTATAAATCAAAGATAAAAGAGTATTCAATGTATTGAACAAAAAATGGGGATTTATTTTCGACTGTAACATTGCAAGCTTTGTCTGGACATGAAGCTTTTGCAACCTTTCATACTCTGCTTCTTTTCTTTTTAATCTATTTTCCAAAATAGAATAAAACATTAACATACCAGCAATAAATAATGTAACAAAATATAAAGCTATATACATAATGTTCCTTGAGCCTGGATCTACCAATATAAAATCATGATAAATAAACGTATTAATAATAAAAGAACCAACTTCAAGCCCTAATGTAGTCGAAAAAACCGTTATAACTATTGAAATTAAAATAACTTGAATCTTTTTCTTCTTATTCCAGAAAAAACCGGCTATAATAAACATACTATATGTAATTAACCCTATAGAATTAGCCAAAATAAAAGAAATTATAAAAATTTGATAAGCATTTTTTGAATTATTCTCTAATACATTAATTCCTCCAATTATAAAACCAATGATATTACTTAATAATAATTGATGCACTAAATGATGTTTGAACTTCTTCCAGAATAACAAAATAAATTCTTTCATAAAATGTCCTTTTTCGAAATATAGAAATAATAATTAATTTTTCAAAATAAAAAAATTACAACCTACTTTAAAATAAAAATCTAAAACCAAAATTCAATATATGAGAATATAAAGAATTTTTAAATTCACTCTTTTTCTTCCCATTAAAAAATACGGGCTTAATATAAATAGTAAAATTATTTTTAAAAGGAATGTCAATATCAGCAAGATAAATCAAACTGGCATCATCAACATTAAAAACTGATATTAAAGAAAAAGAAAAATTACTAAAATTTTTAGCAATTCTAATAAAAAAATAATCTTTAAATAAATAAACTTCTTTCAAAAAGTTCAGTACAGAATAACAATTCATAGGACTAAAATCAGAATCCGCTTCATAATTATATTTAAAATATTTCCATAGCTTTAAATATTCTTCTTCTTTAATCCCAAAATCTCTATGGTAAAATTCACCAATTACACTATAGCCAAAAATACTATAATTAAAACCAAGCATAAATTCTTTTAAATTTTTTCTTTTCTCTTTAAAAAATTCTATTTCTGACGTATAAACCTTTTTTTCATTCTCTTCAAAAATTATAGGATGATAGTAAAAATCAATATCATTTTTAATAATAACTTCACCATGTAATTCCAAAGCATCTCCAAAAGTATTAGCAAAACCGCAGCCATATTCTATTTTTTTATTTTCAGTATAAAATAAAAGTGAATAAACATCGAATCCTTTGAAATAAAGATAGCCTAATAATGCATAATTGTGCCAGCTTTTATTCTTAAATTTAACAAATGAAAAATAAAAATCTTCAAAAAAATATTCAAATTTAAACAGCCAAATTAGTTCCTGAGATAAATCTTTATTATCAGGATCATATATATTTTTTTTTCTGGAAATGACTGATATAGGATTATAAAAATATCCTGTTCCAAATGTTGTATAAGTTTTACCAAATAAAATTTGTAAACTTGAATATTCAAATTTACAATTCAATTCTCTAAATTCATCCTGTAAAGTTGAGGAATTATAATTTTTAATATCATATTCTGCATTAACCTCAAAAAATCTATTGTGAAATTTTAGATGAGGTACAAAGCGAATAAAAGCACTATTTGTTTCTGGAGATAATAAATTTTTATACTGCCATAAACTAAATTTATTCACATTATATAACGAATAATCATAAGAAATAAAAACTTTTTTATCAATTGAAAATGGCATAACATCAATAAACAAAATGAAAAACAAAATTAGGACTCTACTCATGGCAAAAATTCCTTTAAAAAGGATTAAAATCATATAAATATGACTTATTAAAATATTTAGTCGGTATATTTATTTTCTTAATATTAAAATTTTCAATTACTGTAAAAAAATTATCTTTAAACTTATTAACAATTTTAACTTTATTTATAAATTTCCTTTTATTATGTAAAGTTGAATAAAAAAAGTAAGCTGTTTTAAAATGTTTACCAGAAATCAAATAATAATTTGCCTTGAGTGGTGAAAAATTATCCTTTTTTACAAAAAGTTCTATTTTATTATATGTAGCAGAACTTCTTTTAGCTTTTAAATACAAAATATTCATACTATCCTTAGAAACCATTGAATCTATTGTATAATCTTCATCATATGAAATTTTAGCAATATCGCCATTTGACGCCTGACCTAATAATCTTTGAATAGGAGTAATACGCAATGCTCTTTTGGAACCAGGTAAGTTAATCCATAAATTATTATCCTTCATCAAAATTTTCATTCCTTTATTTTTACCCTTATAACAATATAAAAGACTTTTTTTATTCCCCTTAAAAAAACCAACAAAAAGAGAACTATCTACAAGTTCATTATTTTTAAAGTCAATAATTTTTATATTTATTTGAAAAGATTTTGTGAATTTTCTATAAGAATCAATCTTTTTCAAAATTTTATTATTTGCCAAACTAAAATAAGATCCATAAAATAAAAAAATAATAATAAATAATACTTTCATTATTCACTCCTTAACGCTATGGCAATATTTTCTTTAAAAATTTTTAAAGAAGGTATCATACAAGAAAATATAACAACACTAAAAGAAATAACTGCCAGAAAAAGATTATTATCAAACAATAGTCTAACCATCAATGTATATCCTCTTGCAGAACCAGGAGGCGGTGGCATCATTATGTTAGCATTATTTATCACAATAGATGCGACATATTCAAACAATATTCCAAATGCAATACCGATTATAGATAACCAAACTCCTTCTGCAACAAGTAATTTAAAAACTTCTAATTTTGTTGTCCCAATAGCTCGCAATGTTGCAAACTCTCTTCTTCTTTCCAAAATAGACATCAATATAGTATTCATACTTGAAAAAAATACTATTATCATCAAAATTATAGTAAGAACAGATACTATTTGATAAAAAAATGATAATACCTTCTTATAATATAAAGCTAAATCATACCATGGAATCAATTTTAAATCTTTACTTAATATTTTATTAAGTTTTTTATTAGCAATCTCCATATCTTCTGTATCATAAAGGCCAATCACAATCTTTCCCACTTTATTTGTTCTGAGTAAATCAAAAGCTTTATTTATCCAGATCATTGCGAATCTTTTACTAAGCTCAGAACTTGCTAATGACATTGTACCTATAAATTTAA
Source organism: uncultured bacterium (assembly GCA_964384205.1). Classification (GTDB taxonomy): domain Bacteria; phylum JAGOEH01; class JAGOEH01; order JAGOEH01; family CAYLKS01; genus CAYLKS01. The sequence goes on from CAYLKS010000017.1 coordinate 30,851, forward strand.
AATCCATAGCATTTAATGCACCTTCAGTAGTAGTTGTCATTAGAGTAATATAATCCCCTTGTTTTAAATTTAATGATTTTGCTAATTTATCCCCCAGAATAATTCCGTCTGGCTCATTTGATAATATTTCATAAGGTTTTTCATTAATAAAAGTATTTCCTAAAATTATTTCCTTTTCAGGATTTACAGCTGAAACTAAAATCGCATTGGATTTATAATCTGTTGCAACTAATCCTGTAAAATTAATTCTTGGAAGTGCTACATTCACCTCATCTATTTTCTCAATCTCTCCAATCATTTTTCGATAATTAGTAACCCCATATTGCAAAATTGTCTGTTCCTCTTCTTCTTTCAAAGATTTTTTATTTACCACCTGAAAATGACCAGTTTGAGAATAAATGGTACTTTCCCGCAAGCCCCATTTAACATAATTGATATATCCAAAGGCCAATCCTAACATACTGAAACCTAAAGATATTGTAAAAAGGGTTAAAATTGTCCTTTTTTTATTTCTAAAAATATTTTTTAATGATAAACTTAAAATTTTCATTTTCCCTCCATTATGATACCGTCCCTGATATTAATGATTTTTTCACCATGTTCAATAACAATGGGATCATGGCTTGCTATCAAAAATGTTATCTTATTATTAAAAAACAACTCCTTCATCAAATCTATAATCTCTCTTGTAGTATTAGAATCTAAATTTGCAGTAGGTTCATCTGCAACAACTAATTCGGGTTCTTTTACTAAAGCTCGAGCAATAGAAACACGCTGTCTTTCCCCTCCAGATAATTCTTTAGATTTATGTTTTCTTCTATGCCATAAACCAACTTTATTCAAATAATATTCAATCTTATCTTTCTTCTCTTTCCTTCTAACGCCCAATAAATCAAGAGCATATTCAACATTTTCATACACTGATAAAACCGGGATAATATTAAAAGATTGAAAAATAAAACCTATTTTCTCTCTTCTTAATTTAGTTAATTTAGATTCTGAAAAATCTGTAACATCTTCCCCATCAAAATAAATTCTGCCAGAAGTAGGCTTATCAATTAGTCCACAAATATTTAATAATGTAGTTTTACCGGACCCAGACGGCCCTGCAATAACATTAAATTCATGTTCTTGAACTAAAAAATCTACATCATTTAGTGCCAAAACACTAACTTTACCCATTTTGTACTTTTTTAAAATTTTTTTACCTTCTATTTTCATTATATCTTATCCTTTTTATTTACTATTATATTTTTTCAAATATTCTGACGCATTTGCTGCTAATTCTGATTTATTATCAATAGCCAATACATTTTCCCACATTTTCTTTGCTTTTTCTAAGTGTGAATTATTTTTATAAAAAATTCCTGCTTGAAGATAAATCTTTTGCTTAATTTCTGGCGGGAAATACTGAAATTTATTATTTGAAAAAATAAAATCGAAATCTTTTTCCACAACAGTTTTTCTACCAAAAAAAGATGGTAAATTCATATTATTAAATGCTCGTTCTATCCTCAAGCCAATATTTTCTGGTTCAAGATTTACCGCTTTATCCATATATGCAAGCCCTCTTTTAACATGCTTCATCTTGTTCCATGGCATTTTAGAATATTTTCCTTTAAGAGTATAAATGCCACCCAATATCATCAGCGCCTTTGCATTTTTTGCATCCTCTTTTAAAATATCCTTTATAAGCATTTCTGCCTTCTCCAGAGATTTTTTATCTCCAGAATTAACTAACTTTTTGTATAACATCTCTGCTTGCTTTAAACTACCATCAACATCAGCAAATACTACATTAAAAAATAAAAGCAATAAAAAAACTAAACGATACATAATGATACCTCCATTTTTAAAACAAAATTGATCAGTTAAATTAAGTTTAAACAACATGTTATCTCCTTTTTTATAAAAAATATTATAAAAAATAGAAAAACAAAATTTTTAGCGATATTCTGTATAAATAGACTGATGAAAGGTATAATTTAATGGATAAACAGTGATAAAAATAAAACAGATTGTAAAAAAAAGATATTAACTCTATAAAAAATACTATACCAATAAAAAAACTTTACTATTTGACTATTATTTATAGCAAAAGCTATTGTTTTAAATCAAATAAAAATTTAATACTTTAATCAACGGAATCATTTGATTTTACTTTAGAACATTATTCAATTATAAAATTATATTATCTAAAAAAGCTCTAAAAAACAACGAAAATATTAAATTTATAATATGGAAGATTAAAAAAAAATATTTATCCTTTTGGATACCTCTTTTTCTTAACCCTCAAATATAGAGATACTCTTTAAAGAGTACCTCTATATTCATATTTTAAAACCTTGATATAAAATTTTTCCAAAAAGTTCTTAAATCATCTAAATATGTATAAATTAAAGGAACTGTGAATAATGTAAGTATGGTAGAAGCCAGAAGGCCACCTATCATTGTAACACCCATTGGAGTGTAAGGAATACCAATCAAAGAAGTATTTCCAATGGCCATAGGCAAAAGGCCAAATATTGTAGTAAAAGCAGTCATCAAAATTGGCCTATATCTATGTAATCCTGCTTCAATAATTGCATCACTTCGCGAAAGTCCGCTATTTCTAAATTGATTTATCATATCAATTAATACAATAGCATTATTCACAACAACCCCAACCAATACAACAAGGCCGATACCAGCCATAATATCAAAAGTAGTATTCGTAATATACAAAAGCCAGAAGGCACCTGCAAAAGCTGTTGGAATTGATATTAATACAGAAAGAGGTAAAACATAAGACTCAAATAAAACTCCCATTATTATAAAAACAAAAAGAATTGATAAAAGCAAAGAAAAAGCAAGATCTTGATTCTGTTCTTCCATCCTTCTAAACCTTCGGCCTTCAGAATAAGAATATCCTTCTGGGAAATTATAATTTTTTAAAATATTTCCTGCTGCCATTCTAACCCTCATCATATCCTTTTCATTTACATATACTTGCATTTGTAAAAAAGACTTCCCATTTTCTCTCTTAATATTTCCCATACCTTTGGCTATTTTCATATCAGCAATAGAAGCAAGATCTACTGATCTTCCTGAATTTGTCCGTATTAAAGTATTTTTTAGTTTATGAAAAGAAGTTTCATCCAATTTATTATATTTCAAATAAATTGGAATTTCCCTCTCATCTGTTATAAAATTAGAAATTTTACGCCCTCGAAAGGTATAACTTATGTAATAAGCAATATATCTTGGATCAATTCCTAAATTTTGTGCAATTTCTCTATTTACAATGATATGAATTTCATCTTTACCTGTCTCCATATCATTATCAACACTTAAAACTCCAGGTATAAGAGTTAATTGGGATTCTAAATCCTCAGCAATCTCGACTAATTTATCAATATCTTTACCCTGCAACGTATATTCTAAATAATTATTATTACTGCCTCCCATATCACTCCACGAATATCGAATTCTAACACCTGGAATTTCTGGCAATTGTTTTTTTAAATCTTCAATTAATTCTACTCTTGTTAATCTTCTTCTATACTTTATTCCCAAAATACTCTTAATCTTATTATAAACAACTTGATACCATTGCTTATCCTCAATAGGTTTTAAGTATAATTCTATTCTTCCTCTAAAACCATTAACCCTTGTTAAAATATATTTAATATTATAAACACTATCCCTTTCTGCAATTTTTGATGCTAAATATAATAAAGTACTATCGGCTTTTTCAACTGAATAATTAGAAGGAAACCTCACCCTTATCCTTGCATCAGTAGGCCCTCCTTCTGCTCTGTCAGTTTTATTTACTTTGCTAAAAGGAACAAAACTGCTAAGCAAAACAAACAATAATGCTATAGTAAAATCTAATCTCCTGCGCAGCATTAACTGTAAAGCTTTTTTATAAAACCCTGATAATTTATCCACAATTGTTTGATTATCAGTTATTAAAAATTGTTTCTCTATCTTTATAGTTCCTAAAGGAATTAATACCAATGCTATAAATAAACTGCTTATAAGAGCAAAAATCACAGGAGTTCCTATCCTAACAAGAAAAAAAGACATTTCAGAATCACCAGACATTAACATCATAGGAAGAAAAACAACAATAGTTGTCAATGTTGCAAGAGTAATAGCAAGTCCAACCTCTGAGGCTCCCATAACAGCAGCCTTTCGAGGATCATACCCAATTTTTCTAAATCTATATATATTTTCAGTAATAACAATTGAATTATCTATCACCATTCCAACAGAGATCATAAGCCCCATAAGTGTTATCAAATTTAATGTCCAACCAATGAAATAAATAGCAATTACTGTAAAGAGCAATGTTAATGGAATAGCAATTGTTAAAATAAGTGTAATCCTCAGGCGACGTAAAAAAAATAAAAGCACAATAAAAGCAAACAAGCCACCCCAAAAAGCAGTATACTGAACATTGCCAATTGAATCTTCAATCACAGAACCTTGATCCCAAAAAATAAAATATTTAAATTTTTCAAGTTCTTTATACCTTGAAAACTGTTCTTTCAATTTCTTTTTAATTAATCTTACAGTTTCAACTGTATTTGCCTGACTTTCTTTATAAATAGCAATACCACCTGCTTTCTTTCCATTTATCCGCATCACATTCCGAATTTCATCATCATAATCAAATCTGATGTCAGCAATATTTTTTAAATATATCCCATTTCTAATAACAATATTCTTAATATCATCTAAAGTTTTGAACTTCATATCCGCCCTAAGTAATAATTTTTGAGAGCCGTTATAAACATAACCTGCAGAAATTGAAAAATTGTCCTTACGAAGCCGTTGCATAATTTCTGATAGATTTATTTTCAAAGCCTTAAGTTTTTCTTCCTCTATAATAATCTGAAAATACTTTTCTCTAAAAGACCAAGTTTCAACATTTGCCACCCCTTTCAATCCTTCAAGAGGCCCTTTAACATATTTTTCAATCTGATAATTTGGATCTTTTAATGTAGAATCATACGTTATACCAAAATATAAAATAGGCTCATCATTTTCTCTAAATCTCCTTATGTACAAATGCTCAATTTCATCCGGTAAATACGGTTTAGCCCTTTCCAACCTATCTGAAACTTGAGAATAAGCAAGATCCATATTAGTATTCTGTGCAAATTCTAACCAGAACCAACATCCATTTGAAGAAGAATTATTATAAATTCTTTTTAAATTACTAACTGTTTTTATTTCATCTTCAATAGGTTTAACTATTTGTTGCTGAATTTCCTTTGGATTGGCATTACTATAAGGAACCCAGATACCTAAATATGGATTATTCATTCCTGAGGGAAATAAATCTATTTTTATTTTAAAATAAGCTATAACACCTATTATCAAAGAAGCAAACAATATCATAACAACCGTTACAGGCCTATTAATAGAAAATTTTGGAATAGCCAATTCTTTAATTTTAGGTTCTACCATATATCACATCCTTATTTACTAAATCTTTTATAAACAACAGGAATAAGAACTAATGTTAAGAAGGTAGAACTCGCAAGACCCGCAATAATTGTAATAGCCATAGGAGTTCTAATTTCAGCTCCTTCACCTAATCCCAACGCCATTGGAAGCAATCCTAATATTGTTGTAAAACTTGTAATCAAAATCGGCCTTAATCTCACAAAACCCGCTTTTTTTATAGCTTCAATTTTATCCATTCCCTTTGATCTTAATAAATTAATATAATCAATCAATACAATAGCATTATTTACAACAATTCCTGCTAAAGTTATCAAGCCGATAAATACCGTGATTCCAATTGCTATATTAAAAACGAACAAAGTTAACACAACACCTATTAATGCCATCGGTATAGTAAACAAAATCAAAAATGGATGTAAAAATGATTCAAACTGAGAAGCCATAACAATATATACAAGCAAAATAGCTAAAACCAATGCAAGAAATAAACTATTTAAAGATGTCTCCATCTCCTTATTCTGTCCCGAAATGTCATAAGTAAAATTCTCTGGAAAATCATAATGACTTAAAATATCATAAATAGCACTCGTTGCTTCTGTTAGATTAACTCCTTCAATATTCGCAGTAATAACGGCCGTTCTTTCTTGATTTATTCTACGAATTTCACTTGGCCCATTTACAATTTTCAATGTAGCAACACTTCTCAATGGTATTGGAATATTACCACCTGGATTAACTATTAAATCTTTCAAATGAGTTGCATCTAATCTCTGATTATCTTTAAGATATACTCTAATATCTATTCTTCTATCTTCTTCTTTAAATCTAGTAGCAACATTTCCTTTAATCTTATTTTCTATTAAAGTAGCAACATCTGAAGTATTCAAACCAAATTGAGACAATAGCTCTCTATTAAAAGAAATAACTATCTCAGGATAACCATATTTAATAGAACTCTCTATATCCTTCAACATAGGCAATTTTTTCATTTGATTGGCAATATCATCTGCAATTTTCCTCAATTCTTCAATATTAAAACCCTTAATTTCAAGCTGGATTGGCGGCTTCATTGTAAAAAGCACCGGCCTTGAAATATTATAGTCTATATCCGTAAAATCAACTAAAAAACTTCTTATTTGCCCTAAAATCTTTTCCTCAATCCTTTTTATGTCTCCATTTTTTCTAACATTTACTGTAATTCTACCAACATGTTCCCCAATCTCGCCACTTGTAATATCATCTTTTGTTGTTCCAGCATAATAGTTAACATCTTTTACATCTTTAATTTTTATTATTTTATTAGAAATAACATTTAATACAGAATCCGTTTTTTCAACAGGAGTACCTACTGGCATTTTAACATTTAAATAAAAAGTACCCTGATGGACTTCCGGAATTAATTCTTTCCCTAAAAATGGCCATATTCCAAATATAGTTATAAAAAATAGTAACAGAACTCCTACTATTACTTTAACATCATTTTTTAATGCCTTAGCCAATAATATCGGATAAAAATTATATACCTTTGTAATGAAAATATTAAAAATTTTGCTCAATATTTTAAACAATGGTGAAAAAATTGCTACTGATATAATAACAAAAAATTTTCCAATAAAAAACAATATAGAAACAAAAATCAATACTATTCGATTAATAAAAAACATAAAACTCTGCAAAATAAACCTGAATAAATAATATGGGTATTTATATAACTTAAAATTATCAATAAACAATTCACTATTTTTTAATTGAAAAAATTCTTCCCATAAAACATATTTACTATCATTTTGCTTCCTGGAAAAAACCTTTATAAAATTAAACAATTTATCATCCAATTTAACGAGCTTTAAAATAGGCAACAATAAGGCATGTAAAAATTGAACTATCAAAAATAAGCAATAAAAAATAGACATTTTTATCTGAATTAAAATAAAAAATACAAGATCTATTGGAGATAGTAATAAATTTCCGAAACTTTTATTCATCTCTACTTTAAATCTAAAAGAAGAACCTATTTTCTGGAAATCTAACTCATTCTTATTTAATTTTCTAGAAGCAAGCATTGGAATAAAAAATAAAGCGACCAACAATGACGCAATTAAAGAAAAAACAACAGCTAAAGATAAATCACCAAAAATCTGACCTGCTATCCCTTCCACAAAAACTATAGGAAAAAACACAGAAACTGTTGTAAGAGTTGATGCAATAACAGCTCCTCCTACCTCAGATACACCACGTACAGCAGAAGATATCCAATCATCTCCTTCTTCCCTGCACCTAAAAATGCTTTCCATCACAACTATAGAATTATCAACAAGCATTCCAATCCCTAATGCCAAACCGCCTAAAGACATAATATTTAAGCTAACATTAAATAACTTCAAAGGAGCAAAAGTCGCAATAATCGAAAGTGGTATCGATAAAGCAACTATCAATGTTGTCCCAAAATTATTCAAAAACAAATAAAGAATAATTATAGCAAGAATACCTCCCCAAATAGCAGTGCTTTTTACTTCATTAATCGAATTTTTAATAAAGATAGATTGATCTGCTAAAGTGACAAATTTTACTTTATTTTTCATCTTATAAACCAAAAAATCTGTCATTGATCTTCTTAACATAGCTTCTCTAAATTGAGCTCTTCTATCTTTAATCTTTGCTGTTTGTTTCTTATCCATATTTTTTACAAAAGCCTGCTGTTGAGGAGTACCATAAATTTTAGCTTTAACCTTCTCACAAACATCCACAATATTAGCATCCGCTTCTTTATATATAGAAATTTCTATTGTCTCTTTTCCATTTGCCCTTGTAATAACTTCCCTTTCTTTATGACTTCTCTCAATTGTTGCAATATCTTTCAACTTAATAGGAATTCCATTTTTCTTGGTAATTATGATCTCACCAATCTCTTTTACTGTTTTAAATTCATTTAAAATTCTAATAATATATTCTGTGTTGCCTTCTTTAACATTTCCACCAGCAAGATTAATATTTTCAGAAGCAAGTCTATTACTAATCTGACTTATAGAAATATTTGCAGAAACCAATTTATTTTCATCTACTTTAACTAAAATTTCTTCTTCTAAACCACCTTTTACTTTAGCAGCAGCAACGCCCGGTATACTTTCTAAATCCCTTACAATATCTTCTTCAGCAAGAGTTCTTAATTTTGTAAGAGGCATATCTCCTGAAATACCAATTCTTATAACAGGATCCAGCGAAGGATCATATCTTAATATCATAGGACGTTCAACATCAGGATCAAGATAAACCTGATCTAATTTTTCTCTTATCTCAGAGGCTGCTCTATCAAGATTAACATCCCAATCAAATTCCAGAATAATATCAGATTGTTCCGGTCTGGAAATTGAAGTTATTGATATAAGATCCTTTATTAAAGACAACTGTTCTTCTAATGGACGGGATACTACATTTTCTACTTCCTCAGGAGCAGCGCCCGCATATTCTGTTCTTATTGTAAAAGACGGGTACGAAATATCAGGCATTAAACTCCAGCTCAACTTAAAATAACTTATAAAACCAAATACAGCTATACCTATCACAATCATTGTAATTGCAACAGGCCTCGAAACTGTAAAAGCAAATTTCGATTTATAACTCATATTCTGAACCTCTATTTACCAAAATTAAAAGAAAATTCACGTTTCTCTATAATTCTAACCTTACTATCCTCTCTCAAAGAATTCTTCCCTGCTGTAACAACTTTATCATCTTTTGTAAGCCCTTTAACAACTTCAACCTCAGTAGGAGTCTCAAATCCTGTCATAATTTCAACTTTTTTAACACTCATATCAGGATTTACAATATAAACAAACTTTTTATCTGATTCATAAATCAAAGCATCTTTTGTTAATAATAATACATCTTTATGAATATCCTTTACAATTCTGACATTAACAAACTGGCCTACAGATAAAACATTTTTATTATCCTTTATTCCTATCGTAACTTTAAAAGTACCAGATTGCGGATCTATTGCTGGAGAAATTCTTTTTATATAACCTTCAATAGTATCTCCCATAGATTCTAAAAAAACCTTCTGCTTCAAATAAATAGATTTTTTCTCTTCTTGAGGTATATAAACAACTGCTATTTTATCCTGTTGCTTTACCACCTTAAACGCTGGCTGAGATGTAGAAATTTTATTACCTTTTTTAATATATCTTGTAGCAATAACTCCATCAAAAGGAGTTTTTATTCTTGTATAAGAAAGAAGCAATTTAGCCTGTTTCCAATCTAATTTAGCTTTTTCATAATTAAATTTAAAATTTTCAAATTCTTCTTTACTAATAAGCTTTTTCTCAAACATTTGTTTTTGTCTATTAAAATCTGCTTTCAACTGTTCATAATTTATTCTGGCTTTTGCTTCATTAATAGAAGCTTCTCTATCATCTAATTTAGCTAAAATAGTTCCTTTTTTAACAAAATCACCCTCATCATAGTAAATCTCCTCAACAATCCCAGATGTCATCGGATATATATCTACAACTGCTTCTGCATCCACATTACTACTAAAATACAAAAAAGATGCTATATCACCAACTTTAGCACTGGTAACTTCTACAGGGATAACTTTAGAAAATTCTCCACCTCTTTTTTTATTAAATTGTGAAAAATTCTTTTTTGTAGCTTTAGCTTTATTTGTTGCTTCAGAATTAGAATTGCTACATGCAAACAATGCAAATCCAACCGCAATAATTAACGCAAAAAACATTTTTATTTTCATGATATCTCCTTTTTTTACAATATTAATAACAACTTTAATAATTTATACGTAAATAAAATAAAAATGTTTAAAAAAACATTACCATTTATTATATTTTTTCTTATAAAATATGATTGCTCTTATATCACTGAAAAAAATAATTTTAACAACTCAATTTATAAAATATATTAAATCATTCCTGCAATTTTTTTATAAATTTCTAATATTTTATCATAGCTTATTTCAACAGGATTTAAAGCCATATTTCTTGCTTTAGATGTAACATCTGCAAATTCTTCGAGATTATAATCTTTCAACTTTTCAACAGTAAATTCAACTCCTAATTTCTCCAGCCACTTGTAAAAATTATCAAGGTTACTAATGCCAGCATATTGCAATATATCTAAAATTATCTCTTTTATTTCATCCCCATAAACATCAATTATATAAGGCATTGCTAAAGCATTTGAATAACCATGAGAAATATTCAAATGAAAAGTCAAAGGATAACCTATTGCGTGCTGCAATGTTGTACTGGTCTGTGCAATCACAATCCCACCATATAATGATGCTATCATCAAATTTTTCCTGAAATTATAATTATCTGGATGTTTTAATGCCTTTTCAAGATTATTGATTATTTTACTTACGCCATCATAAATTAGTGGATATACTGTTTCATTTCTTTTATTTGAAAATACACCTTCAAATAAATGACTTAAAGCATCCAAAGCAGTATCTCTTGTAACTGTAGTAGATAAAGTATAAGTATATTGTGGATCCAAAAAAGAATATTTAGGAAAAATTAATTCATTCCCAAAACCGGCCTTTATTCCTTTTTCTACATTATTTATAACACTATATTGCGTAACTTCTGTACCTGTTCCTGATGTCGTCGGTATGGCAACTATAGGAATAGCTCTTTGACAATTATCAGGAGAAAATATATCTTGAGGAGAAATATCATTTGCTATCATTAAGCTAACAGCTTTAGCAGTATCAATATGGCTTCCCCCTCCTATTCCAATAATACAATCAGTCTTAAAATCATAAAATTTATCTTTGATTTTTTGTAACAAAGTAGTGGGAGGATTTGGAATAATTTCATCAAAAATAGCATATTCACAATTATTAGATTTTAAAATATCTACCACATGATTTAAAGAATTATTAAGTTTAGAGCTTTTACCTGTAATAATCAAAACTCTATTATACTGTTTTATAACGTCCTGGAATTTGTTTAAAATAATATTGTTACCCAAAAAATATTTAACTGGCATATAAAATACAGACATACTACCCCTCCTTTTTTATCATAAAAATTTGATATAACCAAACAAAAAAAGAAAAAATGATGCCTGGCAAAATTGGTTCAATATTATAAAATTTTCCATTATAAACAATCTCATAAAAAATTAAAAATATTGAAAATAAGGGAGCCAAAATCATTATCAAATAAGCCTGTCTCATTGTAAGCCTAAATTTCGTATAAGTGGAAACAACAGGAACTAATAAGGCAGGTACCACAATTGAACCAAAATTGTACCACAGGTTTATAATACTTTTTGATGATATTGAAACTATAAAAGAAAAAATCACAGATACAAGTAAACCAATTCCCATATAATTTTTTTGCTTTATTTTCTCAAAAAACCTAACTTTAGATAAAATATCATTGCCAATTGACACTGTTGAAATAAAAAGATAACTATCAATTGTTGACATAATAGTTGCAAAAAGTCCTGTATAAAAAATTCCCTTAAAAAAAGGTGGTAAAATTTGATTTGCAAGCTCTGGATATGCAAAAGCTGCATTTTTCATATTTGGTATTATTGCTCTTGCATAAAGCCCTGAAAAAGTTGTCATAAAATCAAAAACAATCCAAAAAAAAATTGAAATCAATATGCCCGGAATTAAATATTTTTTTTTCTCAAGAGCCTCTACACGCTGATAAAAAGTAGGTTCTATTAAAGTAGATAATGCAATTATATACCATGATAAAATATAAAACATACTATTACCGCCTGAAAATGTAAAATGAGATCCCGGAAGATTATTTTTTAAAAATGAAATTCCACCAAATTTAATATACGCTGTAATTAAAATAATAAAAAAAGAAATATACATTAATATAAATTGAACACTATCAGTATGGGAAATAGCTTTGAGTCCTCCTTTATAAATATAAATGGAAGAAAAAATTATACCAATAATTACTGACAAAACATACGGCAAGCCCGTCAAATAACTAAATAATAAGCCAAATATTAAAATATATACAGAAGGTATTGATTGTAATAAAATAAATATTGCCCCAATAACTGAGATTTTTCTATTATAGTAAAATTCCAGTTGTTCAGGTATTGTAAGCACAGAAGAATCTCGAATCTTTTTTGAAAGAAAAAAAGCAAAAATAAGAGCAGCAATATAATAAGGCACTCCAAAAACAAGCCAGTTAGAAATACCATATTTAAATGAAAATTCTCCAACTCCTAAAATCCCACCATACCATGTAGAAACTAATGTAGCAATGAATCCAGGAAGAGTTAACCGCCTTCCTGCAAGTATATATGAAGTTTTATCATCTAATTTTATATTCTTAGTTCTATAAAATTCAAAAAAAAGATATAAAAAATATAAAACAATCGGAAAATATATAACAATCTTTTCCATCTGTATATCTTATTAAAAATTTAAGATATTGTCAATTATAATTCTTGAAAAGACACATTTCTAAATTTAAAATATCTTATGCTCTTGTGGATTATGCTCTTGAATTATGCTCTTGGATGGGCTAATTTATAAATTTTCTTTAATTTATCTATAGAAATATGAGTATAAATCTGTGTTGTCGATAAACTACTATGGCCTAATAATTCTTTTACTGCTCTAATATCGGCGCCATTATTTAACAAATGGGTTGCAAAAGTATGTCTTAATAAATGCGGACTCAGATGATTAGCACTTGCGGCAAACATTAAATATTTATGAACAATTTTTTGTAATCCATATCTCGATAAATGTTCACCTTTATAATTGATAATCAAAAAATCTGTCTTTATTTTTTTAGTCATTTTTAATATTTCCCATTGATTAATATACTGTCTAAACAATTCTAATAAATTCTTAGAAAAAGGAACTATTCGCTCTTTCCTCCCTTTCCCCAAAACCTTAATCACAAGCTCATAAAAATTTATATCACTAACTTTTAAGTTCAAAAGTTCACTACATCTAATCCCTGTGTTATAAAACAATTCAATTATTAATTTATCTCTTAATGCGAGAAATTTATTCTTAGGTAATTTGGAAGGATCATTCATAATATTAGTTAATAATTCATTCATATCATGTTCAGATAAATATTCTGGTAACTTTTTTTCAGTTTTTATATTAGAGATAAGATGCATAGGATTTTTTTCAATAAGACCAACATATTTCAAATAATTAAAAAAAGCCTTTAAAGAATATATTTTTCTACTAATACTTGTATTGGTAAGATTCTTTGAAAATAAATTATTCAAATAAAGTCTTATAACAAACTTATCTATATGCTCAATATTATAATCTTCTATAATATTATTTGTTTTTATAAAAATAAAAAAATCAACAATATCTCTTACATAAGCCTCAATTGTATTTGGAGAAAAATTTCTTTCATTTTGCAAATATAAATAGTAATCATTAAGAATTTTCTTTATCTTCATTTTTTTCTTTAAATTTACATTTATAGCACTGATAAGCTACTATTTCATCTTTTTTATTTTTTATTTCAAGCATAATGGAATATCCACAGTTCGGACATGTTCTCAAAACAGGCTTATTCCATACACTAAATTTGCACTCTGGATAATTTGAGCAAGAATAAAAAACTTTCCCTCTTTTAGATTGTCTTTCAATAATTTCTCCATCACATCCTTCTTCAGGACATGGCACTCCAATTTTTAAAGGTGAGGTAAATTTACATTGCGGATATGTAGAACATGCAAGAAAACGCCCATATTTACTTGTTTTTATAACAAGAGGACTATTACATTTAGGGCACTTTAAATCTGTCTTATTTTTTTCAAATTCCTCAGGTAAAGGTTCAGTATACTTACATGATGGGAAATTTTCACATGCTAAAAATCTCCCATATTTACCCCATTTAATGATCAAATTTCCACCACATTGAGGGCATTTTTGTTCTGTCTTTTTTTGTAAATTTGATTTTATCTCTTTCCGCTTCTCATTCACTTTCTCAAGCTGTTCAGAAAACGGCGTATAAAACTCTTTTAAAACATCAATCCAATTAATTTCCCCGCTTTCTATTTTATCTAAATCAGCTTCCATTCTTGAAGTAAAATCTATATTAATAATATTAGAAAAATTCTCTATTAAAATTTTATTAACTATTTCTCCTACCTCTGTTGGTATAAATTTCCTTTCTTTAAGTTCAACATATTTTCTCTCCAATATTGTAGAAACTATCTGAGCATAAGTAGATGGTCTACCTATTCCCTTCTCTTCCATTTCTTTAATCAAAGAAGCCTCGTTATATCTTGGAGGCGGCTTAGTAAAATGCTGTTCAGGTAAAAAATTCACTGGTTTCAATTTTTCATTTTTATCTATATGAGGTAAAACATTATCTTCTTTCTCTTCTAAATCAATCTCATATATCTTCATAAATCCATCAAAAATGAGTCGTGAACCGTTAGTTGTTAACAAATAATCTCCAGCACTAATCTCGATAGATGTATTTTCATACTGAGCAGGGGACATCTGGCTTGCTAAAAATCTCTTCCATATCAAAGAATATACTTTATACTGATCTTTTGTAAGATTTTTCTTAATTTTTTCCGGATCATTTTCCAATGAAGTAGGTCTAATAGCTTCATGCGCATCTTGTATTTTAGTATTATTCTTTTTTGAACTCTTTTTCACACTATTTTTCGTTCCAACATAATCAGAACCAAACTTTGAATGAATAAAATTTTTTGTTGCTACTTTAAAATCATCATTTATTCTTGTACTATCTGTTCTCATATAAGTAATAAGACCTGCTGTCTGACCATTTCCAAGTTCAATTCCTTCATATAACTGCTGGGCAATAAGCATTGTTTTCTTAGGACTGAAAGATAATTTTCGAGAAGCTTCCTGTTGCAATGTACTAGTTTTAAAAGGCAACGGAGGAAGTTTTTTTCTTTTTGTTTTAGTAATTTTACTAACAATAAAATCTGATGTCTTTAATTCATTAACTATATTATTAGCATAAAATTTATCTTTTATCTGTATTTTTTTATTTTTATGTTTAACTAATTTTGCTATAAAATTATTTTCTTTATTATAAAACTCAACTTCTATTGTCCAATATTCTTCAGGCACAAATTTTCTAATTTCTTCTTCTCTTTCACAAATCATACGAAGTGCTACAGATTGTACTCTTCCAGCACTCAAACCTTTATAAACTGTTTTCCAAAGAAAAGGACTTATTTTATACCCCACAATCCTATCCAATAGTCTTCGCGCCTGCTGCGCATTAACAAGATTCATATTTATCTGCCCGGGATTTGCTATAGCAGATTCTATTGCTTTTTTTGTAATTTCATTAAAAGTAACTCTATAATAATTCTTATTTTTTAACTTATTTGAAATATGCCAGGCTATAGCCTCACCTTCTCTATCAGGATCAGGACCTAAAAACACAACTTCAGCTTTCTCAGATGCACTTTGTATCTCTTTAATAATTTTATTTTTCCCTTTAATTACTTTATATTTTGGTTTAAAATTATTATCTATATCAATCCCTAATTCATTTTCTGGCAAATCTATAATATGCCCCATACTTGCTAATATATCAAAATCTTTTCCCAAAAATTTTTTGATTGTCCGTACTTTTGTCGGAGACTCAACTATTAGTAATTTTTTCCCCATATTAAAATATTTTTCTATATCTAAATGCCAAAGGCAATGTTAATAAAAAATCTTCAATATCAAAAATATCTAAATCTCCCATCAAATAATCTTCTAATATCTCCACCAACGTATCCGGTTCGTTTAAAATACCAACTCTCTGCTGAATTGCATCATAAACTTTTTCAACCTTTTCATCATTAATCAAATTCAATTCTCTAAATAACATAACAAAATTATTAACTTTCTTTAAAACCTCAGCAGTAAAATCCGGTTTTATATCTTCTTTATTATAAAGAGAACTTTCTAAAAATTTATTGCTAATTTTATGATTAAAATTTATAAAATGTCCTAACATTTGAAAAGCCATATTTATATCTTTTGTTTTATAACCTATTCTAATCAATTCTTTTACTAAACTTTGAATCTTTTCAGAATCAATATTAAAAATTTTCTCACTATTAATTATATAATGTACTATCTCAAAAACATGCGTATTCATTAAAACCTCTTTTTTAATGTCTAAAATGCCTTCTACCTGTAAAATACATTGTTATATTATGCTCATTTGCTGCTTCAATAACCTCGCCATCTCTTTTTGAACCACCCGGCTGAATAATCGCAGCAATATTATATTCAGAACAAAAATCTATATTGTCTCTAAAAGGGAAAAAGGCATCTGATGCAAGAATTGCACCTTCCGGATCATGAAGATTCTCTTTACATTTTCTAAATGCAATTTTTACAGCATCCACACGACTCATCTGTCCGGCACCAATTCCAATTATTTTTTTGTCTTTTGCTAAAACAATAGCATTAGATTTTACAAACTTTACAGCTTTCCATGCAAAAAACAAATCCTCCATTTTTTCTTTCGACAAAGGCTCTCCACTAACAAGTTCAATATCCATAAGCTCATCAAATCCCAGATCCTTATCCTGAATTAAAATTCCACCATTTATCTTAACCATATTATAATCATCAAATTTAAAATTATCCTTTAACTTAAGTATACGTCTATTCTTCTTCTTCAATAAAATTTCCATAGCATCCTGACTATATGAAGGAGCAATAATACACTCATTAAAAAATTCATTTAACATCAAAGCAAGCTCTTTATCTACTTCTCTATTTATGCCTATTATACTGCCAAAAGCTGACAAAGGATCCGTCCCTTTAGCCTTTATAAAAGCATTATGAATATCATCATCTATAGCCAAACCACATGGATTAGAATGTTTGATCAAAACAGCAGCAGGCTCTGAAAACTCCATTATAATATTGATAGCACTGTCAATATCAACTAAATTATTATAAGATAATTCCTTACCATATATCTTTTCATAAGGCAAACCTTTTTTACTATCGCCTGCAATATATAAATAAGCATCTTGATGTGGATTCTCCCCATATCTTAATTTCATCTCTTTTTTATATGAAAAAGTTATACTTGAAAAATCATAAAAAGATTTTCTAAAAGCTGAGGCTATTAAACTATCATAATAAGCAGTATGATTAAAAGCCTTAGCTGCAAATTGTTTTCTCTCTTCCAAGGAAAACTCTTCCTTTGATTCTATTTTTTCTATTATTTCAGCATAATCCGATGGATCGACAACCACAATAACATCTCTAAAATTTTTTGCAGCAGCTCTAATCATAGTAGGACCACCAATATCAATATATTCTACAAGTTCATCATCTTCTAACTCTTTATTTTTATAAGCATCCTCAAAAGGATATAAATTACATACTACCATATCAATAGGCAATATACCATGCTGATCTTTTTCTTCATTATCAACAGGATTATCCCTTCTAAAAAGAATTCCCCCTTCAATCTTTGGATGCAATGTTTTCACACGCCCACCAAAAATTTCAGGAAAACCTGTATAATCCTTAATTTTTATAGCATCTATGCCGTTATCTTTTAAAAAATTATAAGTACCACCTGTAGTTAAAAGTTCTATACCATTCTGTCTTAATTTTTTAGTAAAACCTATAATACCTTCTTTATTATACACACTTACTAAAGCTCTTTTTACCATACTTCATTCCTTTTTTTAAATAATAATAATGAATGTATAATATATTAAAATAATCCTCAAAGTCAATATAAAATATTCAATAAAA
>CAYLKS010000018.1:0-8477 GCA_964384205.1 uncultured bacterium
AAAAAGTTCTGCTATATCGGTATGATTAAAACCAGGATATAGTATTATGGTATTAGTATCTTTTTTGATTAAAGAGGCATTCACCTTCTTGCCTTCTTTGTTTTCTTTTCGCATAATTCTGTTATTTTTCTCTCGTATCTTCCATCCATCTTGTTAGGCATTCTTTTAGGATTTCTACTTCTATTTTTTAATCCTTCCTTTCCTTTAGGCAAAGTATTTTTTTACCCATTTACGGACTTCTTTACTGTTGTATTGAATTGTTTTGCAGCTGGCTTTTTTCTATAAGTTAATGCAAAGTTGATTAATTTTTCTCTAATCTGAAAATTGTCTTTACTTTTTTTTTTAAAATTGTATAATATTAATATTAGATATTGTTGTTTGTTTGGTCATGGCCTCCTCCTTGTTTTTTGTGTTTAATTTTTTTACGTAAGGGGGGATTATGTCTCTTATTTTTCCATTTTATTTTTTTTATAAACTTGAATTTTTTTTTAAAGTTAGTATATTAAAATTGGAGTAGATGTATGGAAGATATATTTTTTTTCTTTAGAAATGAAAGTTTTTTTAAATTATGTGATTCTATTATAGATGATGAAATTAGAGATAAATTTAAATTATATTATTATAATATGTTTGATATTTCTTTTGCTGAGGGTTCAACTCATTTTGCAAATATATTTATTATTTTAGATGATTGTAGTAAGGATATAGTTCATTATATGCAGGTTTTGAAGAATTTGATTCCTTCTGCTTTTGTAAATATTGTTTTATTTTCTTCTTCTTTGAATATTAATTTGTTAAATTCCTTTTATCAACAAAAGTTAGATGCTTTACTTGCAATATCAGAAAATAGAGATATTCTAAAATTAGGCTTAAAAAAAATATTATTTTCTTTTTATGATAAATATAATTTTTTAAAATATGCAGATGAGTTAGAGAAGATAACAGATTCATTTATCCATATTGGGGAGTATCAGGGTAAGGAACTTCATGATGCTTTTTATGAGAGCATTCTTATGTTAGCAAAGTCTGCAGAAGCAAAAGATGAAATTACAGGAAATCATGTTCAGAGGGTACAATACTACGTAAAATCTCTTGCTTTGGAATATGGGATTGAGCCCTATATGGCGGAACATTATGGTTTAAGCAGTATTTTGCATGATATAGGTAAGTTAAAAATTCCGGATTATATCTTAAAGAAGCCAGGAAAATTAACTTTAGAAGAATATGAATTTATACAGAAACATACTATATTTGGGTATGAAATTTTGAGTAAAGATCCTTTTTATGATGTAGCTCGTGATATTGCATTATATCATCATGAAAAGTGGAATGGCAAGGGATATCCCAAAGGATTAAAAGGGGAAGAAATTCCTTTAGCAGCTCAGTTTACAGCTATTGCTGATGTTTTTGACGCATTAACAAATGCAAGGTCTTATAAAAAAGCATGGAGTTTTGAAGATACCTTAGATTTTATAAAATCTCAATCTAATAAAAGTTTTAGTTCAGAATTGGTAGATTTATTTTTTTCTTTAGTGGAGAAGAATATTATTCAGGATATAATGACAAAATATATAGATTAATTTTTTTATTTTTTAGTTGATTGTTTGTTATTTCTTAGTTATAATATAAGTAATTAGTAATAAGGGGGAAATATGAAATATTTTTTCTTAATGTTCTTTTTTTTAACTTTATCTATTTGGGGAAAAACTTTTTATGTCAGCAAAAAAGCTGATAATTTGGAGAAAGTTTTAGAGGTAGCCTTAGCAGGTGATAGTATAATTTTTACTGATAATGGAAGTTATGACATAGATCTGAAAGAAGTGAAAAAAGGTATTTTATTTTTTAATGCAGTTGGAAGTAATGCTATTTTAAATTTTTATTCCTATGCCTCATTTAATGTTGATCTATTGAGTGCTTTAATTAATAATTGTTCTTATGAGGGGCTTTCTTTGAATACATTTAGCGAGTTGGATAATGGGAATATTAGGGTGGATTATTATGGCGAGGTAACAGGCTTATCTAAAAAGACTATGGGGTCTTCCACCAGAGCATTTATGGCATTTGATTTATCTAATCTTCCTTCTGGCAATGTAACATCAGCTTCTTTAAATTTGTATAATTATGAGAATTGGAATTCTGGGAATACAAATAATCTTAATATTCAAATTCGTAATTATAGTAGTCAGTATAGTGGTAATGGTTTTACGGTAAATGATTTTTATAATGTTGGCAATGAAATTTTTTTTCATGAAAATTTTGATAATTATATAGGCTTGTCTGATAAACAGTTAGTTTCTTTTGAATTAAATAGCTATGGACTTGATTATATCAAGGGAACATCGGCAAATTCATTATCCCGTTTGACATCAAATTGGAAGGTTTTTGCAATGGGATTTGATGCTGATTTTGAAGGAGTTGCCCAAGCTTATGCTGAATTTTATTTTTATACAAAAGGAACTTATATTCCTTTTTTGCAGATAGAATATGTGCCTTTCCAGATTTTAAGTCCTACTGCAAATGATAGATGGCGATGTGGCGGAACTTATGAAATTAGATGGGCAAAATATGGGAAAAAATTGAATAAACCACAAGATGCTAATGATATGAAAATATGGTATTCTCTGGATGGTGGTTCAAATTATATTTTAATAGGTTCAACTGATAGTGATTTAGGTAAGTATTTGTGGGCAATTCCTGCTGATTTGGTTAATGAGGAAAATAGTAATTGTGTTATAAAATTAGTTTACACAGAGCTTTCTGGGAATTCATCAATTGTTACCAGTGAGCATTTTACAATTATTCCAAATGAACCAGAGTTGTTACTTGTTTCCCCTAATGGAGGAGAAACTTATTCAGAAGGAGATAATGTTACTATAAAATGGAGTTATAATAATCCCGATAATCCCGGGGCATTTTTGAATAAGATTATGAATAATCTTGATTCTGTTTTTATTTCTTTTTCATTAGATAATGGAGAGACATATCAATTAATAGATGGTTGTGATATTGATGGACCTAATAATGATACATCATATCTATGGATGATTCCTGAGGGGCTGATTCAGGATAATTTTAATGATAAATGTATTTTAAAAATTTCATCAGAATATAATGGTCAGTTATTTGAAGATGTATCTGATAATCCTTTTACTATTTATAAGAAAAAATCTATTACTCTTATAAAACCAGAAGATAATGAAGTTATTATAAAAACAGAAGAACCATATTTAATCCAATGGGATTATACAGGTAATATTAATACAGTTAAATTGAGATATAAAAGAGGCTTTATATGGCAGACAATTGGAGAATTTCCGGCAGTAAATAAAGAGTATGAATGGAGTATTCCCTCTTCTTTAGCAGGTTTAAGTGCGATTATAATTTATGATAGCGAGGATCCTGCAATAGCTGATACAGCAAAAGATATTGTTTTGACTGAACCAGTTAGTTTTGATATTTTTTATCCTACATCGGATGATACTTTAATCATTGGCAAGTCAGATTCTTTAAAGTGGAACACAACAGGAACATGTAATTTTATAGATATAATGTTAAATGCAGGCACCTATACAAAATCTTATAATAATATACCTAATATTGGAGTATTTTATTATACTGTTCCAGATGATGTACCTCCGGGAGATGCTTTTTTTACGGTCAGTGCGACTTTTGGGGATTCGATTGTTTATGGAATTTCTGATACTTTTACAATATTAGATAGAGGAAGTATCATTTTATCAGAATCTTATATCAATTTTGGCAATGTGTATGTTTCTGAATTGAGTACACACACTTTTTTTATTATTAATAATACAATAGATAATGTTAATATTTCTGTGATCCATACTCCTGAAAATCCACCTTTTTCTATTGAAGTTAATGAGGGAGAATTAGCTTCAGGGGATACTTTGACATGTAAAGCTACTTTTTCACCACAGACAAAAGGTGTTTTTGCTGATTCAATTTTATTTTTAGCTGCAGAAGATACATTTAAAGTTTATTTATCTGGAACAGCTGAGCTAAGAGAACCTATTTTTATCGAATATCCTGCAATTAGATGTCTTACAGATACCAATGTAATTGTTCATTGGAAAGTTAATTTTCCTGTAAATTTTTTATTTTATTATTCTGAGAATAGAAATAATCTTTTTAATACAACCCCAGATACAATAAAATCTACGGATGAGATGCTATATAGTTTAGATAATTTGAGTCCTGGCACGGAGTATTTCTTCTCTATAGTCCCATTTATTGGACAAGTACAATTTCAGAATAATTTAATTTTTTCTTTTACTACATTGAAAAAATTTATTGAAAAGAATATTCAATTTTTATCCAAGCCACATCTTGAGTATGTAAGTAGTGATATGGCTGTTGTAGCTTTTAAAACTGATTTTCCAGTAGTAGGAGTACTCAAATTAGGTGAAATAGAATATAGAGAAGATTCTTCTTATTTTGAGCATAGATTTAAATTAGAGAATTTAACTCCTTCTACACGTTATAGTTATGAGGTAGGAGTAGAAAATAACGGTTCTGTTTATTATTATCCTTCTTCTTATTCTTTTAGAACATTGGCATCGGCTGATACCCAGCCTCCTACATTGTTAAAGGGACCTTCTGTATCTGTTTCTGATACAAGAGCTTCTATTAGTTTTGAGGCAGATGAATCTTGTATTGCATTAGTGGAGCTTTTTGAAACTTATACTCCAGATGATATAGATACACTGGTGGATAGTGTTTATTCCAAGAAGCATACAATAATAGTTGTAGATTTAGAACCAGGTAAATCCTATTCCTTTTATCTTACTTTAAGAGATCTTGCTGGTAATGAATATAAATGGTCAGGAACACCAACCCTATTATCTAAGATTTTGAATATAGCAGGGGGAATGAACGGTTTTAATACCAACCAAAATGCAGATACTACACCACCGGAGTTTATTAAAGAGCCGGGGCCAATAATGTTATATGATTCATTATTTATTTTAAGTTATCAATCAAATGAGCAAACAATTTATAATGTCTATGTTTATGATGAGGATGATAGTCCAGTTTCTTATTTAAGTAATGATGAATACGATTATGTGCAAAAAATTGTTGTGCCAAGATTGGAACCAGTGACAACTTATAAGGTTAAATTAATGATAAAAGATATTTCTAATAATGAAAGCAGTTATGATGATATTTTAATTAAAACTCGAAAGGATAATACTCCACTAAAGGCAAAAGAAGTTACAATTAACCAGCCATATATTACAAATGATTTTGCCTTGCTATCATGGACTACTGACGTATATGGAGATTCAAAAGGATTGATAGATGAAAATCAGAATTTAGAGGAATATCGGGAAATTGTTTCTACAGATATAGATTTACAGCATATTTTAATTATAAAGAATTTGGATAAGGGTAAAAATTATTTTTATAAGTTATTATCAACAGACTTTTATGATCAAATTTTATATGAATCTGATATACAAGGTTTAGAATATGTTGTTAATAATGAACAGTTGACTTTTGTGGAGGAACCAGGAGTTGTTTATACAAATGATAAACAGGTTGTTATAGGCTGGGAAACAAATTTATTGTCAAACACTGTGATAGAATATTATACTGATGATGAAGAAAATAAAATTGTTTCAGTTAATGAAGAATTTACAAAAAAGCATAGAATAGGTATTTTAAATATTGATTCTACAGTAGTTTATCATATAAAAGCAATTTCGTATACTATTGATGAACAAAAAATAGAGAAAAGTTTTGATATTGATATGAAGACATTAGAACTTGAAGATAATGAACCTCCTGCTCCGCCGGAGAATGTAACGGCTGAATTAGATTCTAATTTGAAAATAAAAGTAGAATGGTCGAAAGTGAATGTAGAAGATTTAAAAGGATATAATATTTATCGTCAGATAGGAGGTAGTGAGAAGTTAGAATTATTAGTAAAAAATTTTAATGGCGATAAATATTTAGATGATGATGTGCAGGAAAATACAGAATATATCTATGGAGTTTCAGCAGTAGATTTTTCAGATAATGAAAGTGAGATTACTTTTATGGAAAATCCGATTGTAAAAATAACAGATAAAAAAACTCTTATTCATAAAAATATTAAAGTTTTGGCATATCCAAATCCGTTTAATGGTATAATAAGAATGTCAATAACTTCAGATATTGAAGATGAATTGGAATTGGGAATTTATAATATTATAGGAGAATGTATAATTTTAGATAAGAATATTTCTATAAGAAGTAATGAAAAATTTATTAAAAATTATGATTTATCAAATTTATCTACAGGAATTTATTTTTATAAAGTATATTCAAAAAAGAGTCAAAAAATTGTATCTGGTAAGATAATGTTACTAAAGTAAAAAGAATAAAGGGGCAGGGATAATGCTCTGCCCCTTTTTTTATTCTCTTATTTTATAAAATTGCAATGACTTCTATTTCAACCAGTACATCTAAAGGAAGTTTTGCAACTTGAAATGCTGCTCTGGCGGGATAAGGTTTATCAAAATATGTTTGATAAATTTCATTCATATCTTTGAAATCATCCATATTTTTTAGATATACAGTAGCTTTTACAACATTGCTAAAATCAGCTCCTGCTTCATTAAGAACAGCTTTAATATTTTCAAATACCTGTTTTGTTTGTTCTTTTATACCACCTTCAACAATTTTTCCAGTTTCTGGATTAATAGGGATTTGTCCGCTTAAAAATAGAAAATTATCTTTTCTAATTGCTTGTGAATAAGGGCCAACAGCTTGAGGAGCCTTATTTGTTGAAATTTCTTGTTTCATTTTTCCCCTCCTATTTGTTTAGCAGTATGTAATTTTTAAAGCCACCAATTTGTTTTCCACCAAGAAACTTTTGTTCAATAAAAGTTAAGATCTTGTATTTCAATTTTTCATGTTTATGTTTTTTTCTATTTGGATTTGGTTTTCCTGAATATTGTAATTTATCTGCCCAATTAAATTTTTTTATCCATTTTTCCATTACTTTAGGATGGGTTCCTTTGAATTCTTTTAGATAGTTTAGTGGCCCGTAGTCAAAATAGTTTGGAGTATTGGAATAAATTTTGTTAACCATATCCTTTCCTTTATGAATTGTATCTAAGGCTTTTTTCTTATTTTGCATTAATTCAGGCGGTCGAACCCAGCCATAGTGATATATATAAGCATCAACTTTAGCAACTTTTAATTTATATGTTCCGTGTTGTTGTCTGTAGTGAATACCGTCAAAATTTGGAATTTTCCTGAAAGATTGTGCACTTTCCCATGAATGAATATCCTTATCATTTCTTATGATTCGTATTTCATAGGGATACCATGCGTGTGAAATATGATAATGATTATAATCTCCCCAGAAATGTTTATATTTGAATAATAAGCCTTCCACTTCCATATCGTTGAGAAGTTCCTCACATCTTTTTTTTATTATAGGTAAATATTTTTCGTGGACAACTTCATCCGCTTGTAAATAGAATAGCCAATCGCCAGTGCAGGCTTCTTTTGCAATATCTGTTTGATGAGCATTTTCAGTACCATTGGGGTATTTTTCTATATTCCATTTTGTATGAATAATTTTTATTTTATCAGAATTTATGCTTTTTATTTCTTCTTCTGTAAAATCATCTTCATCGCAATCTCCAAGAGCAACAATAAATTCATCAACAATAGGAAGTATAGACATTATAGATTCTTTTATAGGGTAATAAAGTTTTGTTGCATTTTTTACCATAGTAAAACCGCTTATTTTCAAAATAATCTCCTTTTAATTTTTTTTAATTTTCGCCATTTTTTTATAATATTATCATAGATTTTTGCCAATTTATAAGCTTTAGATTTTGTTATAGATTCTGGTAAATATTTTTCAATTTTAGGCCTGCTATTTTTCAATTTTACAAAATCGTGTGCATAGGAAATTTGTCCTAATATTGCTTTATGAGGTACAAAATCTATAAGAGCTATTGATGAATTATTTATTATGAAATTGCTAAATTGACTATCCTTATGATAAACTTTATATGAATGTAATTTATTTAATAATTTGATTATTTGAGCCAGATCAGATTCTTCTGGAATTTTTCCTTCGATGTATGTACATATTAAAGCAGACCAGTAAACAAACCCTAAAAATTTTTTTTCTATAAGAGCAATAGGTTCATTCGATGTTATATTTATATTTTTTAAAAAAAGCATGCCCTGGATTAAGTTATAGCTTTCTGAGCCTACTAATGGCGAAAATAGTTTTTTTAACAATCTTTTGTTTTTATCTCTTGGAATTTTATATAGATATTTTTTATTTTTATATTCAACAACTTTAATAAAACTTCTTATATCATCTTTTAATATTTCTCCGTTAGAATTTATTATGTTATCTATGTCCTTGATAGTTAATTTATTTGTATATAGTTTGATTTGCATATTTTATATTAATAATATTTAAAAAAAAGGTCAATTGTAATTTT
>CAYLKS010000018.1:8577-34554 GCA_964384205.1 uncultured bacterium
ATTAATTTTTTAAAATATTTTATCCGATTAATAAAGTAGAAAAATTGTATTTATGAATTATTAAGAAAATTTATGGAGGTTCTTATGAAGAATATTTATAGGTTTTTGGCAATAGGTCTTTTCCTATTGTTGAATATCAGCTGTAGTGTAAAACGTCCAATGTTGTACCATTCCTTGGCAGACTTACCATATTCTTCTAAATTAAATTTTACAAATTTTGAATTACTCAAAATTTTTCCCTATTGCTGTGATGATTTTAATTTTGGTATTATTGTGGCAACAGATAATGAACATAAAAAATATATCTTAATTGCTCCTGGGAGATTGAATCAAAGGGTTAATGATCTTCCGGATGTGGATATAGATTATGCTGTAACTATTTTGCCAAAATATGCAAGGAAATTATTAAAGATACTTAATTATTCAATAGAAAATTGGAATAAAAAGATAGCTAAATTAAGAGGTGTAAATGTTGAATTTATTATTGCTCCAGAGCATAAAATTATCAAAAAAAGTGAAAATGTTGAACAATGGTATCCTTGTTTGAGATATTATTATCAAAATAATAGTGAAGGTTCTTTAGCTACATTAATTTTAGGCGAAGACAATTTTATCTATCGATTTGATAAATTTGATGATATAAGCCGTTTTAGAGATTTATTTGAAATTGCAGTTAATAAGCTAAAAAATTAAGGCTATTCTTGATTAATTTAAAGTTCTATTTCATAAATATCAAATTAATAAAATAATGTATTTGTAATTTTAGTTATTTCATTTTTTTCTAATTTTATTTAATTTTAGAATATTTTATAAACTTATTATCTTAAATGGGGAAAAATGAGACATGGTATCCCCTTGAATTAAAAAAATTGTATGTATAATTTGGGAAAAACAATATAATACTACAAAATGGGATACTCTTATTAAAAAGTATCCCATTCAATTTACTTTTATTTAACAAATTCTTTAGCAAAGTTAGGCAAGTAAAAGCATGATTTATGAATATCTAAGTTGTAATATTTACATGTAGCTTCTATCCTTTTTGCTCTATTTTCATCAATATCAGTTAATAAATTATATTTTTTAGAACCTAAAGTGAATGACCAGAAACCACTTTGATAACAAATCAAAGAAGCCACAGCAAGTTTTACTTCTGGAAAAATTTTTTTAAATGCCTTATTTACTTCTTTAATAATATCTCCGTGATACCATATAGATTCCGATTGCGCAATCAAAATTCCATCATCAGTTAAAGCATCATAACACATTCTATAAAAATCTTCCTTAAATAATCCTACAGCAGGTCCAATAGGGTCTGTAGAATCCACACATATTATATCGTAATAATTTTTCTTATTCTGGACAAATTTAATCCCATCTTCAAAATATAAATTAACCTTTGGATCATCCAATTTAGATGCAGTTTCCGGAAAATATATTTTACATTTATCAACAACTTCCTTGTCAATCTCACACAAATCTAAAGATTCATAACTTTCATGCTTTAATAACTCTCTAATTGTTCCTCCATCTCCACCACCAATTACTAAAGCTCTTTTGGGCGCTGGGTGAACCAAAGACGGTAAGTGTGCCATCATCTCATGATATACAAATTCATCTTTCTCAGTCAACATAACAATACCATCTAAAGTAAATACTTTTCCAAATTCATATGTTTCAAAAAAATCAAGCCTTTGATATTTACTCTGCCCTGTATAAAGGAAATTTTTAACTTTCAAAGAATATCTTAATCCTGGCAAATGATATTCGCTAAACCATAGTTCCATAATACTAATTCCTCCTTATTTTAAAGTGTATAAAACATGCACTGTAACTTTAATTTCTTTCTTTTTCACCCGAGTATTATAAACACCGTATGAAGAAACTTCATTTGAATAAGGCTCTGTTATTTGAAAAACTCCTGCTCTAATTGATTTAATGCGGTCAATATTAAGTCCTGTGCCTTCTAACATCTTTAATGCTCTTTGCTTAGCATTTTCTGTAGCACTGGAAAGCAGTTCTTTCTTTAATGAATCTATTTTTGAGTAATAATATTCAAAATACGAGGATCTTAATAAAAATCCGCTATCTATCATGTCCTCTAATGCTATTTTTTCAATCAGTTTTACTTTATTAGAAACCACTATAATTGTCTGAGTAAACCTATATTTATCTGTCGGTTTACCATTGTTATAAATCTGATATGAGGTAATTGGCTTAAAACTTATATCATCTTTATTAATCCCTTTTGAAACAAGATAAGTTATAAACTGCTTTCTTTTTTTTATTATCTTTTTATAACCATCGCTTAAATTATATGAATAAGCAAAATTTTCTATACTAACTGTCCATTTTATTATATCAGAAGTATAAAGTTGTTTACTCATTCCAACAACTTTTATAGTTTGAGAATCCTGTCTTGAAATATAAAAAAAATACCCAAGAATAAAAAAAGCAATAATAATAGAAATACCTAAAAAATAAATATTTCCTCTTCTGCTATCCATTATTAGTCTCCTTTTCGCTAAATAATCTACTAAAAACAACAATAAACAAACAAGCTATAACAAACGCAGGAATTAATTCATAAATGCCTGTAATAGGTTTTAAATACAATTTCCATATTATAGTAGTAAAAGTTCCAGAAAGCATCCCGGCTATTATACCATACTTATTTGTATTATTCCAATATAAAGAAAAAATTAAAGCAGGGCCAAAAGAAGCACCAAGTCCACCCCAGGCAAAAAGAACAAGCCAAAATATAATATCTTTAGCATAATAAGCAAAAAATACAGCAATAGCCCCTGAAATAAACAATATAATCCTGTTAACAAATAATATTTTCTTTTCATCTCGAAATATATTAAAAATTTGCTGAAAAATATCTCTTACCAAAGTTGTAGAAACAACAAGAAGTTGAGAGTCTGCTGTTGATAATATTGCTGCAAAAACTCCACCTGCCAGTATTCCAAATAACACAGGACCAAAATATTTAGAAGATAAAAATAAATAGACCATTTCCGGATTAGAAATAGTTGTTTTATCTAATCCGTCAATAATCACTCTTGCTGCAAGGCCAATAAAAATAGCTCCCCATGCCATTATAACATTCCAAACTGTACCAATAAAAGAAGAATAAACCAAATTTCGTGAGTCATCTATGGACATATATCTCACAACAATATGAGGCTGGCCTGGAGAACCTAACCCTATTCCTAAAAAACCGATTAACGCCCCAATTCCTAATGAAAAAGGATTCACCAGAGCAATATTTAACTGAGCTAATATATTTAATAATATTGAGATTCCTCCTATCTTAATAATCGCAACAACAGGCAATATGACCAAACCAAAAATCATAATAAATGCTCGAATAACATCATTATAAACAACAGCTAAAAAACCCCCCATCAACATATAAACCAGAATAATAACAGCCGAAAAAATTAGTGCTCCAAAAAAAGATATATTCATTGCTGAAGATAATGCCTTTGCTCCAGCATTAAGTTGTGCTGCAACATATGATAGCATAAAAATAACTAAAATAACAGCTCCTACTATTCTTACAATACGGTTTTTATCATTTAATTTTTTCTCAAAAAAATCAAGCAGGGTAAAGCAATTTTCTTTTTGAGAAAAATCTCTTAATTTGCGTCCAATAAAAATAAACTGAAACATCTCAACCAAAATATACCCCACAACAGCCCAAACAGCAGAAACCCCCATTTTATATGCCATACCACTTACTCCCAATATTAACCAGGATGATCTGCCAGAGGACACAGCTGAAAGTGAAACAGCAAACCTGCTTACTTTTCTACCACCTAAATAAAAATCACTTGCATTTTTTGTTAATTTTAAGGTAAAAAACCCAATTATTATCGGTAAAAACAATGTTAATAAAAAAATTATTAAAGCTAAAGGCTCCCTTAACAATTCATAATTTTCCATAAAACCCTTATTGAAATTATTTTAATTTTTTATATAAAAAATACGCAATAAAAATAATTATTAACGGCAAGATAAACAAAACAAAAATTGAACCTACCATATTATAATTATGATAATTTTTTATTATTTAGTCAACTAAAAATAAAAGAAAAAGACTTTAACATATAGAAAATATACGTAATAAATTGAATATCAAAAAGTTTTACAGCAAAAAAAAATGCTTGCAAAAATTTATCTTTTTTTTTAGATTATAACCAAAAAGGAAAATCTCAAGTTCTAAAATAAAAAAGGAGGAATATCTAATATGCTTGAAAAAATGAGGAAACAGGCAAAGTTTTTCATTTATTTTATTGCTATTGCTTTTATACTGACAATTGTATTAAATTGGGGAATGAATGTTCTTGGTTTAAAATCAAAAAATGCTGGTAGCAATATTGTTGGTAAAATAAATAAAGAAAAAATCACCTATCAACAATTACAAAAAGCTATACAAAAAGCTTATGCTGATTATAAAAATCAAAATCAAGACAAAGAAATTACTGACAAAGATATGGAAAAAATAAGAGAGCAAGCATGGAATGACTTAATCAACAATTATATAATGTATGATCAAATCAAAGATTACAACATAGAAGTAAGTGACAATGAAATAGCGCAATTCATCAAATTTGCTCCACCTGCTGAAGTTAAAAATGAACCTTCATTCCAGACAGATGGAAAATTTGATTATCAAAAATATGCGGCATTTATAAAATCTCCCCAAAGCAGTAATTTTATAAGACAAATGGAATATTTATATCGTGCTACTTTGCCTAATGATAAACTCATCTATAGATTATTTTCTACAATTAATATAACAGATTTTGAATTACAAAAATTTTATCATTTAAAAAATGACAAAGCTAAAATTGAATTTATAAGCTACAAAACAAATATAATCCCAGATAATAAAGTATCCATTGATAGTAATGCTGTTAAACAATATTACAATGAAAATAAAGAAAAATATAAAGAGCCAGAAGCTCTAAATATAAGCGTAGTTTTTATCAAAAAGGAACCTACAAAAGAAGATTTAAAAAATGCAGTGGTAAAAATAAATAAAATATATCAAAGATTACAAAAAGGAGAAAATTTTGCAGAATTAGCTAAAAATCTATCAGAAGATAAAAGATCAGCCTCAAATGGTGGTAAAATTGGATATTTGGAAAAAAATACTATAAAAATGGAACAATATGCTAAAACAGCATTTTCTTTAAAAAAAGGAGAATTTAGTGCTCCTTTTAAAGTCCAAAATAGATGGTACATTGTAAAAGTTAATGATGTCAGAAAAAATAAAAAGGGTAATGAAGAAAGAGAAATAAGCCAAATAATAGTCTTTGAAAAACCATCTAATGCTACATTAGATTCTTTAAGAAACCTTGCTCTGGATTTGATTAAAAATACTCATAGAAAAGGATTCAAAAAAGCTTTAGAAATGCATAATTTAACTGCAAAAAATTTTAATAAAATAAAACGAACAAGCTTTTTATTGCCAGAATACGGATATATTGCTGATTTACCAAAATTTTTACAAACATGTGAAAAAGGGCAAATTACCAATAAAGTCTATGAAAATAATGAAGGTTATTATGTAATTTATGTAAATGATGTAATCCCTTCTTATGTAAAACCATTAGAAAAAGTATATAACTTAATAGAAAATAATTTAAAACAAGATAAGAAAATGGAATTACTTAAGATAAAAATGGATTCTTTAGCAAAATTAGCTAAAAATGTTAAAAATTTACAAGATATAGATAAAAATGCGAAAATACAAACTTCAAATTTATTTAGTAGAGTAGACTTTGTGCCTGGCATTGGCAAAGCAAATGAAGTAATAGCTGCTGCTTTTGTTGTTGATACTAATAAAATTAGCGGCCCATTTAAAGGGGACAATAGCTATTATTTTA
Organism: uncultured bacterium; assembly: GCA_964384205.1. Taxonomy (GTDB): domain Bacteria; phylum JAGOEH01; class JAGOEH01; order JAGOEH01; family CAYLKS01; genus CAYLKS01. The sequence goes on from CAYLKS010000018.1 coordinate 14,478, forward strand.
TAAAAGTAATTCAAAGAGAGATAGCAAGCGATGCAGATTTAATAAAAAATAAAGAAAAAGAACAAAATGAGCTCACAATGTATATGAGAAATATTGTATATCAGAAATGGTATGAATATATAAGAAAACAATATGACATTAAAGATTTTAGATCTAAATTTTTTTATTAAAAAATTGAGAAAAATGCTATCAGGAGGAGGAGAAAATAATGCAAAGTTTACGTAAATTTACTGTAACACCAAGAATCCCGGAAAGATTAAAAGCTCTTTTGAAATTAGCCTATAATGTATGGTATGCATGGAATCCGGAATGTATTGAGATTTTTCATAGATTGGATAGAGATCTATGGGAAAAAGTGAATCATAATCCTGTGAAATTACTGGGATCAATATCACAGGAAACATTAAATGAAAGATTAGAAGATGAAGGTTTTTTAAACCATCTTGATAGAGTTTCACAAGAATTTGATAGATATATGTCAAATAAAAAACCATATCAATTTAAATTAGAATCTCCTATTGATTTTAAAATAGCTTATCTTTCTGCTGAATATGGTTTAACAGAAGCATTACCGATTTATTCTGGGGGACTTGGTATATTATCAGGAGATCATTTAAAATCTGCAAGTGATTTAAATATTCCAATTGTTGCAGTTGGATTATTATATCAACAGGGATATTTTCAACAATATTTAAATAATGATGGATGGCAACAAGAATTTTATCCTGAAAATGATTTTCATAATATGCCAATTAAGCAAGTAAAAGATAAAGATGGTAATTGCCTAAAAATTGATGTAGAGCTTATGGATAGAGTTGTTAAAGTAAAAATATGGTCTATTTTTGTAGGAAGAGTTACTTTATATATGCTTGATACAAATCTTGAAGAGAACCTCCCAGAAGATAGATTAATTACATCACAGCTCTATGGTGGTGATAGAGAAATGCGATTAAAACAAGAAATTATATTAGGTATTGGTGGAGTTAGGGTACTTGCTGCTGTTGGAGAAGAACCTGCAGTTTATCATATGAATGAAGGGCATTCTGCTTTTGCAGCTTTAGAAAGAATCCGGAGATTAATGGAAAAATTTAATTTACCTTATAATACAGCAAAAGAAATTGTAATAGCAAGCAATGTTTTTACAACTCATACACCGGTGCCTGCTGGTAATGATGTTTTTGCGCCAGAATTAATTGATAAATATTTCAATAATTATGTGCCAAAACTCGGTATTTCTATGTATGATTTTTTTGCATTAGGAAGAGAAAATCCAGATAATCCTGCAGAACCTTTCTGTATGACTGTTCTTGCCATGAAATTATCTGCTTATATAAATGGTGTGAGTCAATTACATAAACATGTAAGTAGAAAAATGTGGAAAGGACTATGGCCTGAAGTTCCAATAGATGATCTACCAATAAAAGGAATAACAAACGGTATTCATATACCATCATGGATCTCAAGAGATATTTCAACATTATTTGACAGATATCTTGGTAGAAGATGGGCAGAAGATCCTGATAATAAAAAAATATGGAATAGAATTGATAATATTCCTGATTCTGAATTATGGAGAACTCATGAAAGAAGAAGAGAAAGATTGGTCGCTTTTGTAAGAAGGAGATTAAAAGATCAGCTCATTCAAAAAGGCGCACCAAAATCAGAAATAGATAACGCATCAGATGTTTTGAATTCAGAAGCATTAACTATAGGTTTTGCAAGAAGATTTGCTACATATAAAAGAGCAATATTAATTTTTAGAGATCCTGAACGACTTGCAAAAATACTCAATAATCCAGATTTTCCTGTACAAATTATCTTTGCAGGTAAAGCACATCCACAGGATACCGAAGGTAAAAAATTTATACAAAAAATATATCATTATTCACAAATGCCTGAATTTAAAAATAAAATAGTATTCATAGAAAATTATGATATGAATGTTGCAAGGTATATGGTGGAAGGCGTTGACATATGGCTGAATAACCCAAGAAGACCTCTTGAAGCATGCGGAACCAGTGGTATGAAAGCCGTTGCGAATGGTGCTTTGAATTTCAGTATTCTTGACGGATGGTGGGATGAAGCATACGATAAAGAAAATGGCTGGGCTATTGGGAATGGAGAAGAATATGAAGATTATAATTATCAGGATGAAGTAGAAAGCCAATCAATATATTCTGTTTTAGAGAATGAAATTGTTCCTTTATTTTATAAAAGAAGCAGCAATAGCAATATTCCTAAAGATTGGATTTCCAAAATGAAACATTCCATGAAAACACTATGTACCTATTTTAATACACACAGAATGCTTGAAGATTACCTTGATCAAACTTATTATGAAGCTGCTTTTAATTGGCGAATGCTTACCAAAAATGATTTCAAAGGAGCAAAAGTATTAATTGAATGGATAGATAAGCTTAATCAATCATGGGATAAAATAAAACTTGTTGAAGTCAATTTTCCAGATAATAAAGAATTCGAATCTGGTAGTGAAATTGAAGTAAAAGCAAATTTTTTCTTAGATTCTCTTGATCCTGAATCCGTAGAAGTGGCAATTTATTATGGGGAATTAGATTCTTTTAATAATATTTGCAATAGAAAAGTAATCGTAATGGAAAAAAATCTTGAATTAGAAAACAATATCTACCAGTACAAAGGAATTATAGTTCCTGATAAAAGTGGTAAATACGGTTTTGCAATAAGATTGTTACCTAAGCATCAATATCTTGCAAATCCTTACCATTTGCATAAAATTTACTGGTTTTAAAAAATGAATAATACTTCTATAAATGAGCTTTATAAATGTAATTATTTTTTAGAAAAGCCTGAGGCCTGTTTTCCTCTGAAAATAGGCCTTATGCTATATTCTTCTCTGAATCTTAATACTCTACTTAATAATATAATGGAAATTACAACTCAATTTATGGAAGTTGAAGCATCTTCTTTACTTTTATATGATTCTAACAATAATTCTTTAACATTCAAAATATCATTAGGCCCTCAAGGTATGAAACTTTTCAATACAAAACTTTCTGCAGACAAAGGAATTGTCGGGTTATCTATATCTCAAAAAAAATCTATAGTTGTTAATGATGTAACTCATTCTGAATACTTCAATCCAGAAATTGATAAAAAAATAGGATTTACTACAAAAAATATTCTCTGCACCCCATTACTCTCCCACGATAAAGTCATTGGTGCAATAGAACTAATAAATAAAAAAAATAATCGTCAATTCAATGAAAATGATATAAAAATAATAGAAGCTCTTGCAAACCAAATTGCAATATCCTTAGAAAATGCAAATCTATTTGAAAAAATAAAAAATGAGGCAACCCAAAAAGAACTTTTATATAAATTCAGTACTCAAATTGCAAATAGCTTTAATATTCAAGAAATCATTAATGCATGTGAAAATTTACTCAATACAATATATAAATTTGATAATTTAGTTTTAGGTACTTTTGATAGTGAACTTAAAAACACTATTTACTATATAAAGAATAAAAATATAGATCAAGATATTATTCAAAATATTTTATCAGATAAAAATGCCATATATAATGAACAAAAAATAAATCTTGATAAAAAGTTTTTAATTTATTTTCCAATAAAACAAGGCAAAGATAAATTATTAGGGTTTATGATATTTTCATCTTCACAAGTAGAGACAACATCAAAAGAAAATATTGCATTTCTTTATAATATTCAAAATCTATTATCCATAACTCTTGAAAAAATTGAATTTTTAAATAAACAAATTGAAGAAGAACGGTTAAAAAAAACTTTACAATTAGGCCAGGAAATCCAGAATAACTTATTGCCTAATAATTATTTTGAAGATCAAAATATAGAAATGTATGCTTATTATAAACCATGCTTAACTATAAGCGGAGATTACTATGATTTTATTAATCTCAATGAAAATGAATATTTCTTCTTAATAGCCGATGCCTCAGGGAAAGGAGTTTCAGCTGCTATGATGATGGCAGATACAAGAACTCTAATCCATTTATTATTAGAAGAAGGAAAAGATATAAAATATATTATAAAAAAAATAAACAAAACAATATCCAATATCGGGCAAGGTTCCTTTTTTATTACTGCTTTTTTTGGAATAATCAATATTAAAGCTTATGAATTATCCTATATAAACTGTGGACATAATTACCCTTTTCTGTGTTACAAACAAAACATAATAGAACTTGAAGGGAATAATATGCCTATTGGGATTTTAAATGAAATTGAACCTGTGGTAAAAACTTTAAAAATAAATAAGAATAGTAAAATATTCTGCTATACTGATGGAGTTATTGATGCGAAACATCAAGAAGGATTTTCTTTTGGAGAAACAAGATTATACGAATTTATAAAAAGTTCTCAAACCAATAATAACACCAAAGAAAATATTTTAAATTTAAAGAATATATTGGAAGAGTTTACTCAAAATTCTATTCAACAAGATGACATAACTTTTATGTCAATTAAAATAAAATGAAAAAAAAGAAACAACTAATTAACCAGAAAAAAGCCCTTCAGGACAGGCAATTATTCCTGAAAAAGGCTTTCAAAAATCTTAAAGAAATTACAAATTCTTATGATAATTGGATTAAGTCTCCTGAATTTATCGAAATATTAGATGAAAAATTTGATGAATTTCTTGATAATATATATAAAGCTCGATATTTTACATATCTTTCTATTGGAAGTGATCTGGAAAATGTATCTCCCGATGTTAGCTTCTCAGAAATAATGTTTTTAGATTTAGTGGAAACTTTATATTCTATGGCTCAGTATATAGATCGTTTTATAAGACACCAAAAATTACTAAGAAAAATGAAAGAAAATGTTAATCCTGGAAATGTAAAACTAATGCGATATTTATTACAAATTATAGAAACCGATAATAATAATATCTTACGAGAAATAAATACTATACAAAATAGAATTGATATTTTTAATAGAGTTATGGATTTGATGTAATGCTGGAAAGTACTAAAATTATTGATTTTGCAATTGATTTTCTAAAAAATAAAGGCATCAATGCGTACTTATATCTAATTTCTAATAACACGGAAAAATATAACTGCAAAACATATAAAATAAATTTTTATGATTACTATAATAGCAATATTCTTATAGTAACTTTGGTTGAAAATAACAAATATCATTCTTTTAAATTATATAAATTAAATACTGAAAATGAACTTAAAGATGAGTTAAATAAGTGTATTACCATGTTCAAATTAATCAACAAAAAACCAGATAAACTACCCTTACCCCCTATGGAAACTAAAATTTATAATTACGATATATATGATTCTTCAATTGAAAACACTGATAAAACACCTATATTAAAAGCACTCACAAATCTCTATAAAGCATACGAAAAAGATATAAAGGCTGTTCTTTTTAATGAAGGAATAAATATAGTATGCACAATAGAAAATCATTTCTTTGCAAATAAGGATAAAGTTTTATCCTATGACATCACAAATTTTACACTTGAAATTCCCTATAAATTAAAAGATAAAAAAAATACCATGCAATATTATTTTAAAGAAAAATACCATAAACTAAATGATTTTTATAATATTGATCTCACTAAAAAAATTTTTGCTCAAATAGTGAATTGCTCCCATGATACACAACAAATTTTCAATAAAAATATAAACTTAATCCTTACTAATATGGCTCTTGTCAAATTTTTAAACTTTTTAGCAAAAAAAACAATATTGCCTAATTCTATGTTTGCCAATAAACAAAACAAATTTTTTGATATAAATTTTAATCTAAATGATGATGGTATGTATTCCACAGGATATAATACAAGACCTTTTGATGCTACTGGCTGGACAGTTACTTCTAAACAACTTTTCAAAAACGGTTTTTTAAATGAACCTATTATTCCTAATTATTATAATAATCAACCTCCTACTGGCAATGCATTTTTTGATAACAGCTTTAATATAATTTATCAACCAACAAATCTAATTATGGAAAAGGGGAAATTTAAAAAAAATGAATATATTTTCTTTCTTGATCCAGGAGTAATTCTACATGATATAAATTCCATCCTATTAGATGACAAAAATAATATAATTATAAACGGTAATGGGGAATATTTTAACAAACAAAAAAAAGCTTTTAATGTAAAACAATTATACATAAAAACAAATTTTTATTCATTTTTAAAAAAAATCAAATATATCGGAGAAGAACAAATCAAATTACAAAATATAGTCGGATACCCTATATTAATGGAGAATATAAATGCGTCTACTATTGAAGATATTTAGTCTATTCCTTTTCTTAGCAATATTAATACAAGCAGATATAAACAATCCTGATTTTACAATATGCAGAATTAAATACAATGGCGGTGGAGATTGGTACAATGATAGATCTATTATACCTAACATGCTAAAAGAACTTCAAAAACGCACAAAAATACCATGCCAGGAAGAACAAGCAGTAGCTACATTAGAAGATAATAGAATATTTTATTACCCATTTATTTTTATGACAGGACACGGCAATGTAATATTCTCAGAAAGTGAAATTAAAAATTTAAGGAAATATTTATTTAACGGCGGGTTCCTATATATTGACGATGATTATGGAATGGATAAGGCTATAAGAAGAGAAATAAAAAAAGCATTCCCTGATAAAAAATTTGTGAAAGTACCATTTTCTCATCCTATTTACAACTGCTTTTATAAATTCCCTCAAGGACTACCTAAAATACATAAACATGACGGCAAACCACCCGAAGGCTGGGGCATTTTCCATAATGGAAGGCTAATTCTTTTCTATACTTATGAAACAAATATCAGTGATGGATGGGCAGACCCAAATGTTCATAAAGATCCCGAATATAAAAGAGAACAGGCTTTCAAAATGGGGGTAAATATAATATATTACGCCTTAACAAATTAAATCATCTTTATATTGGAAACATTTTATTAACAATACTTATCTTATGCTCTCATTATCACTTCTTTGTTGCTATTTTTGTAATATATGCTACTATTTTTATAATTATATCAAAAAATTATAAAACATTAATTCTATTCTTCATAATAATAATAAGAATTTTTTACCCTATTAAAGAGCATGCAAAATTTCACTATAAAAATATTCCAGATACTATAAAAGTTGTTGGAGACTATGCCCCCTACAAAATTGAAGATTTTCAAACAACTGCCAAATTAAGCAATTTCAAAATTTATGATACTTCTAATAATTTTCTATTTAACCTACATCCTTCCTATAAATTATACCTCACAGATTATGATAATCTTTGTTACAACTCCTTTAAAATCCAAAAAATACACTTTATTATAAATAAAGATAAATTTTATTCTCTCCTAACATCTAAATATAAAAAAGCATATCTCTATAAAAATATAAAAAAATTTAATTTTATTAAATATTCAGAATGTAAATTAAAATTAATTAATTTTCGTATAAAGCTTAATCAGCTATATGATGAATTTATATCATACCCTATCTCAAACATAGCAAAAGCAATGATATTAAATAATACTACATTCATTGACTATAAAAACAAAAACTTATTTAAAGAATCAGGATTAATGCATCTACTTGCAATATCAGGACTACATTTTGGAATTATCATTTCTATAATTTTATATTTACTTTACTTTTTAACTCCTAATATGAAAATAAAAAGTATAATAGTTATTCTAATAAGCACTGCATATATAATCATAATAGGAATAAAACCTTCGATATTAAGAGCCTATCTTTTTGTATTATTCTATTTTTGTAGTATCTTACTAAATAGGAAGTTAAATAAATATATAATCTTAAATCTCTGTTACTTTATATCATTAATAATAGATCCCGAATATCTATTTCATATAGGATTTCAATTATCTTTTATTGCAACTCTTAGTATATTTATTACTTTAGATATTTTAAAACCATTCAGTAAACTCAAAAACGAAAATATAATTAATAAAATTTTGTATTACCCATTTTCTCTATTTATGATAAGCTTTGTAATATCATTATTTACAATTCCAATAATAAATTATAATTTTAAAGTTGCTTATCCCATGTCTATTTTAAACAATATAATAATATCAATACCAGCTACAATTTTTATAACATCTTCTTTCTTATTCTTAAGCTTTTCATACATACCAATTATCAATAAATCATTCGCAGCATTTACAATACTTTCAGGGGAAATACTATTTTATTTATTAGAATTATTTAATCTCAAGCCATATCAGATAATAAAAATACAAATTTTTAATAATCACATTTCAATATTGATATATTATTTTATATTGTTATTGTTAATCTACTTTTTAAAAAAATCTCTCAAAAATACTCATTAAGCAGATATAATATGCTCAAGCAAATAATGAGTAGCCTTTTTTCTATCAATATGAGATAGATTTAAAGAATTATCTACATTCATATGTTCCAGAGGACCAACACAAGAAGGACAACCTATCCTGCAAGGACACTGCCTTAAATATTCTAATGAATACTCTATTATATCTCTAACCATATTATAAAACTTCAAAGACAGGCCAATCCCTCCAGGATATACATCATATAGGAAAATAGTAGGTTTACCATTAATCTCGTGTTTATATACAAAAGAAGTATTAATATCATTTCTATCACAAAATAAATATATTGGCGAAATTTCTCTTATTAAATTAGCAAGCCCTCCCAGCGCATTTGATAAATCTCCAGGACTTGATAGCTGTTCTGGAATATCATTAAATTCTATCCATGCTCCCATGGTCGGAAAATGTATTTCTGGTAAATTAATTTCTCCCCATCCTACATTCTCAAAAGTATGAAATTTAATTTTTTTATACATTACCGCTAATTTACTTATGTTTAGCTCACCATAAGAAATTTTTATTTTAGAATCAGCATTTTGCATTTCTGTATATAAAATTTCTATGTCTGTTTTTTCCTGGGCATCTGTATAATAGTCACTTTTCACAGGCTTTACAAAAGCTCTGCGTTTCTCCCAATCTAATTCAATAACCTGATAAGTTTCACTTTCATGAATATATATAGCATCTTTATGAATAAGAACTGGTGCAGAGAAAAAATCAACTTCACCTATTACTTGATTATTTTTTGTTAGATCACAAATTGTAAAATTTTCATTTGATGCTGATCGCAGGTTAATATTCTGGGCAGGATAAGTATCACTACTCCAAAAAAATTTTTCATCATAGAATGTCAAAATCCCCTTTGATCTTAGATATTCCAATATATCTGTAATTGTCTTATTACCAAACACTTCTGATTTAGAAAATGGCAATTCAAATACAGCACATTTAATATGATCCGTCAAAATCAATAAATTATCAGGATTTATCACACCATTTTCAGGGGATTTTTTAAAAATATACTCAGGATGTCTAATTATATATTGATCAATAGGAGAAGAAGATGCCACCATTATAGAAATAGAAGAAGAGCTTTTACGTCCTGCCCTTCCTGCTTGTTGCCATAAAGAAGCAATACTTCCCGGAAATCCTGCCATTATGGATACATCCAGCTGCCCAATATCTATTCCTAATTCTAAAGCATTTGTGGAAACAATCCCTAAAATTTCACCTTCTTTTAGCCCTTTTTCAATTATACGCCTCTGATTTGGCAAATAGCCACCTCTATATCCTCTAATTCTACTTGCAATACCCTTCAAAGACTGCTTTAACTGAGTTAATATAATCTCTACTTTTAATCTGGATCTTCCAAAAATAATAGTAGAAATTCCATTTGATATAAAAATTTTTGCAAGCCTGATAGTTTCACTTACAACAGAACGTCTTATTCCAAGCTGAATATTAACAACAGGTGGATTATATAAAATAAAATGTTTTTCCCCTGATGGAGCCCCATTATTATCAATAAGCTCTATATCCTCACCTATTAAATTACTTGCAAGTTCAGCAGGATTGCCAATAGTAGCAGAAGAACATATAAATTGCAGGCGACTACCATAGAAATTGGCAATTCTTTTCAATCTTCTTATAACATTTGCAACATGACTTCCAAAAATTCCTCGATAAATATGCAATTCATCAATCACAACATATTTCAATGATTCAAAAAAATTAGTCCATATAGTATGATGTGGCAAAATCCCTGTATGAAGCATATCTGGATTTGATATTACAATATCCCCTGCCATCCTGATTTTTTTCCTTGCATCTGATGGAGTATCTCCGTCAAAAGTATATGTTTTTATTGGATAATCAATCAAATTAACTAAATCATATAGTTCTCTTAACTGATCATAGGATAAAGCTTTTGTAGGAAATAAATATAAAGCCTTATACCCTGCTTTATTTAAAAAAGAGGTGAAAATCGGCAGATTATAACATAAAGATTTACCCGATGCAGTAGGAGTAACAACAACAATATTTTTACCTTCTTTAACTTTTTTATAAGCTTCTGCCTGGTGAATATATAATTTATTTATACCCTTTTTATTCAAAGCGAGTTTAATTTCCGGGGGAATATCTTCTGGAAAATCTACATATTGTGCATTCCGCGATTCTATTGTTTCCCAATGAGCAATATTTTTACTAATTCTTCTATCTGTTTTTATAAAATCAATAATCTGCTCTAAATTCATTAACCCTCTTTAAAACTTGAATGCTGTTTTATATTATAAAATTTATAAACAGAAATCTTATATTTTTCAAATAATTTCAATAATTTTATATTAATTTTCTCTCTAACTTTCTCATGTTCTTCCCATTTAGTAGTTTTAGTAAAATAATACAACCTGATCACCCTTGCATTTTCCTCTATTTCTCTAAAATTCACCATATGAAATTCCTGATGAATATCATCATCATTTCTAAGAATAGTTCTGATATCTTCTAAAAATTTTTCCATTATATCTGCTTTTATATCATCTATTTTTAAATATAGCACAACTCTTCTTTTATACATTCTTGACCAATTTTTTAAAGGTCTTGAGACAATATAGTCATTCGGAACATTGGTAACCGTTTTATCAAAATTGCGAATTTTTGTACTTCTATATCCTATATATTCAACATCCCCATCAACCAACCTTCCATCTTCCACAGAAATCCAATCACCAACTTTATACAAATTATCAATGTGAATAATAATATACCCAAACCAGTTCAAAATTAAATCTTTAAAAACAAGCCCCAATGTAATACCAGCGCCACCTAATAATGTAAAAATCCACATTATAGACTTACCTAAAAATAATTCAAAAAATTTTGCAATAATTATGAAAATTATAAATACTTTAAATGCAGATTCAATAATAGGTATTAATAAATCATCTATCTTGGTTTCAGTTTTCCTGGCAAAGTACAATAAAATAGCAGATAAAATATTTGATACTGAGAGTAAAATCATGCCTACTACTAAAATTCCAGCAAAAACCGTTACATTATAGATCATATCATAATATTGAATTTTATAATGCTCAAACAATATAATTTCTGAGATATAGATAACCAACCAGTAGACAAGAATATTCAGAGGCCTCTTTGCCTTATCAATAGTTTTCTCATCTATATTAAATTTCTTAACAAATCTTTTACTTATATTGATAACAAAATTCAATAAAAAATATTTGACAATAAAAAAACTTAATAAAATTACAAAAAATAACAAATAATTAAATAAAGATGCTCCTAAAAATTCTACATCTTTTAACTTTGCAATAAAATTATTCATATCTAAAAACTAATATTAAAGAAAGTTATTGTCAAGAAAATTTTACCGAAACTCCTTAAGAAATTAAACAAAAATCTTTCACAATCTCCACAATGATTAAAATTAATAAAAAAACTCCATTCCTATCTAAAATAAAAATTTACTCCTTTAATATAGTTTATTCCTTTGCTCCTGATTAAAAAATTTAAACTATTCAAAGACATATAATACAAATACATTTTCAATATTTGAATCTAAAAATCAATAAATATAGTTATTTTTATTACCAGATTACCTAAAGACTGCGATTTTCTTATTTAGTACAAAAATAATCATTTCATTTTTTTATCCTCTTACCTTTACTTATATGCCTCTATCGAGTATCTTTGAGCAAAGAAAATGCCCTCCAAAGATTTTTTATTTATCAATATATAACAACTTTTCGCATAACAAGATAACAATATGCTATACTAAACCTGAGACATAATTTTGAGAAATTAATAACCTCATATTTCATGTTATATAAAATCTTTGAAATTTAAGAAATTCTTTCTCCTGAAAAAAATTATGCCTTTATGCAAACTTATTGGCAACTGTAATGTTATTTTTTTATTTACTTTTTATTCCTTCCATATAAATTTTTCCCAAATTCATATATATTTTTTTATTTACTTGACAATTCTAATTATAGCTATATATTTTTAAATAGAGATATTAAATTTTATTTAATAATATGCCGATTTAATGAAAAGGTTGGAGACATTATGAGAAAAATTATCTTTACTAATAGAAAAGGCGGATGTGGAAAGACTACAGTTACTGTAAATCTTGGAGTAGCATTAGGATTATTGCAAAAGAAAGTTTTAATTGTTGATCTTGATTCTCAATCGCATTCCACATTTTACCTTGGACTAAATCCTTATTTAAAGAGACATAATTTATATGAATATCTTAATAATGAGAAATTAGATATTGTATCACTAATAACTAAAACTCAATTTAAAAATGTTTGGATTGTTCCATCTTCTACTTTTTTAGGAGAATTAAATATTGGGAAAATTAAGAATATTGAAACAAGATTAATGCATGATTTTGAAAAAATAACAGATTTTGATTTTGTATTATTTGATACTTCTCCGTCTCTGGATAAATTCACTATAGCTGGTATTATAAGTGCCAGCGAAGTTATGATTCCTGTTGAGATGCATTATCTGCCGATGCAAGGATTGGCGCAATTAATTAGAGAAATTTATAAAATAAATTTACAATATAAGAATAAGCAAGTTGTTTCTGGTATTATACCAACATTATATCATAAGCGAACAAAAATTTATAAGGCTATATTAGAAGAATTGAAAAAAATATTTCCAGAAAACATTATTTTTGAGGGCATTGCTTATGACATTAAATTAGCAGAGGCACCAAGCCATCAAAAACCTATTTTTTATTATGCCCCCACATCAAGAGCATCAATTGATTTTCAGAGATTGGCTCTTAGAGTTTTAAAAAATAATAAATAAATTTATGGAGTATTAAAATGAAAGAAAAAAAAATTATTGGTGTAGGCCTTGATGAGTTAATGAATCAGACTATAAAAGAAGATGAAAAAAAGAAGAAAAAAAAGAGTGAAAAATCGGATAATAAAGAGATAAAAAAATATAAAGAGAAGATTTCCAAACTCCAGAAAGAACTCAAAGAATTGGAAAAAATATTAGAAAAGGATGCTGATTTGAAATTATCTTCTGAAGAACTTTTTAAAAAAGGTCTTTCCTTTGATGAAAAGGGAGATTTTCCTAATGCTTCTTATTATTATATAAGGGCTTTAAAGAAAGATAGCAATAATATTAAAGCTATGCTCAATCTTGCTGCTATATATTATGAATTTGATATGCTAGAGAAGTCTAAAGAATTATATCAAAAGGTATTAAAAATGGATCCAGAGAACGATATTGCAAAAGAGAATTTAAAGATCCTCGAAGAGGAGGAATAATTTTTTATGATTTTGGGAATTGATTTAGGAACTACACATTCTTTATGCGCTTATATCAATAGAGATGATAAACCTGAGATAATTATCAATGAAAGAGGAGATAGATTAACTCCTTCTGTTGTATATTTTAAGTCGCATAAAGAAGCGATTGTAGGAGAGTCAGCTTATGGATTTGGTTCACTAAATTCTGATAATTTTATTGAAAATATAAAAAGAAAGATGGGGTCTACTTTTAGAGCTGTTATTGCTGGAAGGGAGTTCACTCCTACTGAGATATCATCTATAATTTTGCGAAAGATCAAATCTTATGCAGAACAATTTTTAAATACGAATATCAAAGATATAGTCATATCTGTACCTGCCTATTTTAGTCATTTACAAAGATCAGCTACAAAGAATGCTGCTGAGATTGCGGGCTTTAATGTTTTGAAAATTATAAATGAACCAACTGCTGCTGCTTTAGCATATAATTTATTTAATGATAAAGATGAGAATATACTTGTATTTGATTTAGGTGGTGGAACATTAGATATAACATTATTGGAGTATAAAAATAGAGTCCAAAGAGTAATTGCAACTGCCGGTGATATCCATCTGGGAGGAGTTGATTTTGATAATATTATTGTTGATTTTTTAATAAAGCATTTGAAGAAAAGATTTAATGTTGATATTTCGAATGAACCTATTTCTTTGTATCAGATAAAGAATGTAGCAAAGAAAGCAAAAGAGGATTTATCATCTATTGATAGTGTTGAAATAAATGTTCCTTATGTGGCTATTACAGAAAAGGGACCTGTGCATTTACGTTATTCTCTTTCAAGTACTGATTTTGAAAAAATGAGCCTGCCTATTTTGACAAGAATTAAAATGATTTTGGAAAATATTTTTAAAGCAAATAATATAAGTCCGGATTGGGTATCAAAAATTATTTTTGTTGGGGGTTCTACAAGAATTCCTTTTGTTAGAAAATTGGTTTTGGATTTTTTTGCGAATTTTATAGATGAACCACATAGATTATTACCAAAGATTACCATTAATCCCGATGAAGCGGTTGCTTTAGGTGCTGCAATATATGCTGGTATATTAGAGGGGAAATTGAAGGAAATAGAATTTTATGATGTTGTTTCTCATTATCTGGGTATAGAAAATGATAATGGAGATTTTGTTCCTATATTGGAACCGAATACACCGTATAACACAGAAAAAGATATGATTTTTGAAGTTTCAAAAGAAAGTAATAACGATTTTATTAAAGTTCATATTCTACAGTCCGATAATAAATATGGAAAGGGAGAACTTCTTTCGTTAGGCTATTTTTATTTTGATAATCCAAAGGAACTGGAAGAAATTGATATAATATTCTATGTGGATAAACATGGCATTTTGCATGTTAAAGCTATTGATTTAGAGGAAGGTTTTTCCAAAGAGATAAGTATTCGGGATTTTTATTTTGAAAATGATGAAAAACAAAACAGAGGAAGTAAAATAAAAATTTATTAAAAGGAGCATTAAAAATGGCAAAAAAATTGGAAAAATTACCAGGGGGTACGGGGATTGTTGAAAAAAAGGAAGTAACCAGTGATATAACACAAAAAAAGGATTTTGCTAAAAAGAAAGCAGAACAAAGGGCACGCGCAAGAACTCTGGCAAAGACTCAACAATTGTCCGAAAGATTAGCCGCAGCAATTGAGGAATTAGCTGCTGGTATTGAGGAATCGCAAGTAGCCGTTAAAGAGCTTTTATCTGCTATGGAACAAATCGCTGCAGGTCAGGAAGAAACAGCAGCTGCTACTGAAGAAAGCAGAAAAGCAATATTACAGATTGTTACAAATATTGGAAAAGTAGAGAAGGATATTAAGATTGGTTCTGATAAAACATTGCAAAATAATAAAAAAATAATGGATATAGTTGAAAAATTATATAAGTTAATCGATGATATAAAAGAGACTGCGAACATTGGAAATGCTTCTTTAAAAGCAGCGGAAACATTGGAAAAGCAATCTGAGAACGTTGGACTTATCATAAAAACAGTTGTGAGGATTGCAGATCAAACAAATTTATTAGCTTTAAATGCTGCAATTGAAGCAGCACGTGCTGGTGAACATGGTAAGGGGTTTGCAGTTGTTGCAGATGAGGTCAGAAATTTAGCTTCTTTATCTGAAAGAAATGCTAATGATATTAAGACTCATGTTGCTAATATAACAAAAGAAATACAAAATATTGTACAAAATGTATTAGATTCAGCAAAGTTAGCAGAAGAGAAAGCCAAAGATGGTGAAAATACAATAAGTGTTATAAAAGATATTAGTGAGACATTTGAAAAAATAGTATCCCAAATGATAAAATTACAAGAAATATCTTCCAAAATAGAGAAGGGAAGTAAAGAATTTTTAAATAGAGCTGAGATTATTGCTGCGGCAGCAGAAGAATCATCAGCTGCTACTGAAGAAGCTACAAAATCTGTTAAGGAAATTAACATAGCGTTTGAACAGATTAGTACTGCAGCAGATGAACTTGCTCAGATGGCAGAAGAACTAAAATCTTCTACGGATGTACAAAAATCTTCTGAAGAATTAGCTGCAGCATCAGAGCAATTATCCGCTAGTATAGAACAGGCAAATACTGCTGTTGAGCAAATTTCAACTGCTATACACCAACTTGCCAAAGGAGCTGATGATCAGGCCAATAGCACACAGGATGGGTTAAAAATTGCTACTACAATGGAACAGCTTGGAAATGAACAAAAAGAAATTATGAAAAAAATTGGTACTGAATTTAATTCTTTATTGAAACAGATTAATTCTATAGAAAAAAGTATTTCTTCACTATCAGAAGAAATATCAAAAATTTCAGAAGAGAATTCGAGTTCAGCAAAAAAAACAGAAGAGCTTCAAAATTTGACTTATGAAATTGACAGAATTGTTGATAATATTTCTTTAATAACTATCCAAACAAATATGTTATCAGTATCTGGTGCAATTGAAGCTGCTCGAGCAGGCGAATATGGTAAAGGATTTTCTGTTGTTTCGGGAGATATTAGAAATTTAGCAAATGATTCTGCAGAAAATGCTGGAAAAATCAAAAATTTAGTACAATCTATTGGTAAACAGATCTCTGATGTTTCTTCACAAATAAATCTATCAGGCGATAAATCAAAAAATGTTGCAAATAATGCTGCTAATTCACTAACTATTTTAGATAATATTAAAAAAGATATTGAGGAAATTAATTCATTAATAAACAAAATAATTAATATGATTGAAGAATCTATAACTGCTGTATCTGAAGCAAAAAATGGGATTGAACAGATAGCATCCGCTGCAGAGGAATCAGCTGCTGCTATTAATGAATCTTCAGCTGCTGCTGAGGAACAAACAAGAGCTATAGCAGAATTGGCTCAAGCAATCGAAGAGATTGCCTCTATGGCCGATGAACTGCAAAATCTTGGAGTTGAATAATGGCCAATATTAAAAAATTTTTAACTTTTTATATTGCCGATTCAATCTATGCTTTTGAACTTGATTTTATTAGAGAAGTTATTGATGTACCAGAAATTACAGAGATTCCCTTAACAGAACCATACATAAGGGGAATTGCAAATCTTCGTGGAAATGTAATCACTATTTTTGACTTAAAGAAAAAACTATTCAATAATTATACAGAATTTTCCAATAACTCAAAAATTGTTATTGTTAATTTTAAAGATTACACTATAGGTTTTTTGATTGATAAAATCAGTGAAGTTTATCCTGTTAGTGATGAAGATATTAGTTTTCCAGATAATATTGAAGGTATTGATAAAAAACTTATTGAAGGTGTTTTTGAAATTAGTAAAAATGCTATAGTCAGGATATTATCTCTAAAAGAATTAATTGATAATATTGAAAAAAATGCAAAATTTATTGATACACAAAAGGACTATTTTAATCAAGAAGATGAAGATATCAGGAAAACAGAAGAAGTTCAAAAAGATTATGGAGAAAAATTATTAGTATTCAGGTTAAATGAGCAATCCTATGGAATAGAAATCAGGTTCATTCAAGAGATAATAAGACTTACTCGTATAAATGAAATTCCAGGTACTTCTGAAGAAATTTTAGGATTATTTGAATTGAGAAATAACGTTCTACCTCTGGTAGATTTAAAAACATTATTAGGGATTGATTCTGAATTTGTTTTAGATTCAGATGTTGAGTTAGAGGATAGACAGGAAAAAATTATTATTTTTAAATTCAAAAATCTCACAGTAGGATTACTTGTTGATAAGATAGAGAATGTTATTACTCCGTTAAAGCATGAAATACTACCCACTCCTCAAACATTTGATGATATTACCCAAAAACATTTGAAATCAATTTATAATATTTCAGATGATAATATCTGTTTTATTTTAGATGAGGAAAAAATTATTTCTGAAGAAGAATTAAAAGAAATTAAAGATGAAATAAAATCCGATGAAAAAAAGGAAATAAAGATGGAAGAAGATTTACAAAATATTGCTATTTTTAAAATCTCCGATGAGGAATTTGCTATTGATATTAATGAAATAATTGAGATTAATAGAATTCCAGAAATTACTCATATTCCAGATGCACCATCTTTTATTGAAGGGATAATAAATCTTCGAGGAGATGTTGTTACTTTACTTAATTTGAGACAAAGATTAGGTCTTGAAAAAAAAGAATTTAATGAGCTCGATAGAATTATTCTTGTTGATATAGAAGGCACTAAAATCGGCTTGATTGTAGATGGAGTTAAAGAGATAAAATCTATTCCCAAAAGATATTTCCAGCAGGTACCCAAATTTTTAAAAACTACAATTGCAAGAGATTTTATCAAAAACATTATTAATATAGAAGAACAAAAAAGGTTGATAACTTTAATAAATACTCAGAATTTGTTAACAATAGATGAAAAAGAAGAATTAAATAATTTTAAGAATAAAAAGGAAACAAATAATAAAAAAAATACTAATAAAGAAGAAAGCAACAATGAAAAGAAGACTATAAAGAAAAAATTAAAAAGAGCTAAATAAGAGAAATGGGAGAATAGTATGGGAATAAAAGTATTGGTAGTTGATGATTCAGCTCTAATGAGAAAATATATTCGTGAGATGTTAGAATCTGACTCAGAAATAGAAGTTATAGCAGTTGCAAGAGATGGTGAAGATGCTGTAAATAAAGCTAAAAAATATGAACCAGATGTTATAACTCTTGATGTAAATATGCCCAAAATGGATGGTATTACTGCATTGAGAATTTTAGTTAAAGAAGAGATAGCACCTGTAATTATGCTTTCTTCATTGACTCAAGAAGATGCTGATATTACTCTTCAGGCTTTGGAAATAGGAGCATTTGACTGCATCGCAAAACCAGGTGGCACTATTTCGTTAAATATAAAAACAATTAAAGATGAATTAATAAAAAAAGTAAAAGAAGCTGCTAAAAAAGGTGTTATAAAAAGAATCAAACAAAAAAAGGTCATAGAAAAATTTGATATTAAAAATAAGATTATAGATAAAAAAAAGGCTGTTGCAATTGGAATTTCCACAGGTGGCCCAAAAACTCTTCTTGAAGTTATACCTTATTTGCCAGAAGATTTACCTGCAAGTGTTTTCATTGTTCAACATATGCCGCCTGCTTTTACCAATAGTTTTGCGAGAAGATTAGATGAAATATCAAAAATAAAGGTGGTTGAAGCAAAGTCCGGATTACGAGTAAAACCATCATTGGGAGTTTTAGGTAAAGGCGGTTATCACTTGAAAGTTTATAAAAATGCTCTTGGTAATATTGTAGTTCGAACTCCTTCTTTTCCAGAGCATCTTTTTAAACCATCAGCTGATATTATGATGGAGTCGGTTTTAAGTGTTTATGGAGAAAATACAATAGGCGTCCTTATGACAGGTATGGGCGATGATGGAGCAGATGCTATGGTTAAAATAAAAAAAGCAGGGGGAATTACAATTGCAGAATCTGAAGAAACCGCAATCGTCTTCGGTATGCCCAAAGCGGCTATAGAGAGAGGCGGCGCTGATTTCGTGGCGCCAAGTTATAAAATTGCAGAATATATAGTAAAGGCTGTCTATGAAGAATTGTGATTTTTCTTTCAATTGTAATATGATAATGAACATCTTTGATTATATTGATAAAGGGCTGATTGTTATTGATAAAAATAAAAAAATTGTTTTGTTTAATAATTGGGTTAAAATTTACATCAATCAATCTATTAAAGAAAACGATAATATTATTGATATTATGCCTGATCATCTTAAAGATCTTGTAAATGACAAAATTAATCTTATTTCAAAAGGGGATTTGAAAGAAATTTTCCTTTCTTATTTTATGTTTGAAGATAATCTTTTCTTAATTA
>CAYLKS010000018.1:34654-47009 GCA_964384205.1 uncultured bacterium
TAGATAATAATAAGAACGAAATAATCTTAAAACAACAAATCAATTTAGATGAAAAATTTATTAAGGAACTTAAAAAATTAAAAATTTCAAATGAACTTGTATTTTATGAGACTATAATGAAAAAGAAAGTTACAATTTTTAAAATAGATGATGATTTTAGAAAAAAATATAGATATGGGAAATTTTTTACATCTAAAATATTAGTGGCAGTTCCAATTATACCTAATTCAGTTGTAGAAGGAGTATTAATTATTACTTTTTCTGATTCAATAAAAATAGATGATAATTTATATGAATTTTATTCCACATTAGCCAAGTATATATCCACTGAATATAAAAAAATATTAATGAGAAAAAATATTGTGGAATTGAATCAAAAACTAAAAGAGATGAATAAAAATCTGCACAAGGAATTAAAAGAAAAAATTGAAATAATACACAATCAATTTAAAGCATTAGCTAAAAAAGAAAATTTATCCATGTTAGGATTAATAGCTGGCAATTTTACACATGAAATTAATACCCCAGTAACCTATATTAGAACTAATGCAGAAATGTTTCCGATTTATCTTGATAAATTAAAACAGGCTTTTAAAGATAAAAATGAGGAAATGTTTAATAAATATATAGATGAAATAAAAGAAATGAGTGTAGAGATCATAAAAGGCACTAATAAAATTTCTGAAATTAGAAATCATATTAGAAATTTTATTAAGGATAATCCTTCTATTGAAAATATTAATACTGAAAATCTAATCTCTGATATTTTATCAATGACAAGAAAGAAATGGTCAAAATCAATGAATGTTCACGTTTCAATAGACGAAAATCTGCCGAAGTTAAAAAAGGTCAGAGTTTATCTTGAGGAAATATTAATAAATTTATTGATGAATGCTATAGATGCCAATAAAGAGATTGGAAAATCTGATATCTGGATTAGTGCAAAGAAAAAAGGCAATTTTATCATAATTAGTGTTAAAGATGAAGGAATTGGTATAAAAGAATCTGATATAAATAAAATTTTTGATCCAATGTTCACTACAAAAGGGGAAAAAGGTACTGGGCTTGGCCTTTTTATAGTTAAGGATCTGGTAAATCGTATGAAAGGAGATATAGAGGTAAAGTCAGAATTTATGAAAGGTACTGAAGTTACAATTAAAATCCCTATAAAAAATGGAGGGGGAAATGGATAAAATTAAAATATTAATTGTAGATGATGATGAAAATATAATAAAAAGTCTAAAAAGATTTTTGGATACAAAAGAAAATTTAGAGATAATAACATTAACAAATCCACAGAAAGCACTTGAAATGATTAAAACATCAAAAGTTCATATTGTTTTATCTGATATTCAAATGCCAGAGATGGATGGATTGGAATTTTTAAGACAAGTGAAAAAAGTAGATGCTATGGCTCAATTTATTGTAATGACTGCATATCCAACAATGGAGAGGATAATGCAAGCTTTAGAAAACGGTGCTAACGATTTTGTATTAAAACCTTTTGAATCATTAGATTTTTTATGGGATACCATTAATTTGAGTATTAATAAATTAAGTAGATGGCGAAAAGTTTTAAGAAATAATTTTTCTCATCACAAAAGATGGGGGTAATCTTTATGGGAAATATTAAAGATTTATTATTATCAGGGGATAATGATAAAATTTCTGAGGTTTTAATAGATTTGTCTGATGAAGATTTGAAGGATCAAGAAATAATAGAAATCTTGTTCGATATATACAAAAATAATAAAAATGAATTTATTAGAGAGCGAATTTTCGAAATTTTCAAAAGAATTAATAATGACTGGATAAATAATAAATTGGTAGAACTTTTTTCAAGTGATGATCCTTATTTAAGGAATAGTGCTATTGAAATACTGCAAACAAAAGATGATTCTATTCTGGATTTACTTTATAAAAAATTAGATAGTGATGATAAAGATATCAGGAAACTTGTAATTGATACAGCAGCAGGATTTGATAAAGATAAAATAATTGATATTTTTAAAAAAGCATTGAATGATAAGGATATTAATGTTGTAATTGCTGCTGTGGAATATATAGGTAATATAAAAATTGAGGAATTAGGTGAAAATATTTTTAATATATTCATTAAAAGCGATAATCCAATGCTTAAGGTTGTAAGTCTTGAAGCACTTTCAAAAATAGGAAAAGCTTGTTGTATTGATGATATAAAAGAGTATTTTAGAAAAAATGGTATAGATGAATTATACTTATTCCCTTATCTTAAATTAATATCATCTGTAGGGGATTTCAAGGATATTTTAGATTTATTAGACTTTCTTGATATAAATAATCAGTCTTATGTAAATGAATTGGTAAATGCCATAGAAAATATTATTGAAAGAAAACAAATCAAAGAATTGCCGGAAGAAGTCTTTGATTTATTAACCCGTTTTTATCAATCTGATATACAATCTATAAATAAATATGAAATATTGGAACTGCTTGTAAATTATGGAGATAAAAAAACAAAAGAATATGTAAAAGAAGCATTGAATTCAGATGATAAAATCTTGATTATGGGAGCATTGGAAATTATTATGGAAAAAGAAATGGAGTCGGAGTTTTTAAAGGAGATCAAAGAAGTTCAGTTAAAATATAAGAATGATGAGGATATACAAGATATTTTATCAGATTTATTATATTTTTCAGGAGAGAATTAATGTTTACTTTTACAATTGAAGATTTTGTTAGATTGAGAGATTTTATATATAAAAGAACTGGTATATTTTTCGAAGAAAAAAAGATCTATTTTGTAAAACGTCGCATAATAGAGCGAATGAAAGAGTTGGGTTTGGAAACAGGTAAGGAATATTATAGATATTTAAAATTTAAAGATTTAGAAAAGAAAGAATTCCAAAATTTAATTAATATGCTTACTACAAATGAAACATATTTTTTTAGAGAATATTATCAATTACAAGTATTTGGAGAAGAATTGCTTGCTGATTTTGAGGAGAAAAAAATAAAAAATAGTGAAGAATTGAAACTAAGAATTTGGTCTGCTGGTTGTTCTACAGGAGAGGAACCATATACTTTAGCCATTATAGTTATGGAAATTTTAGATGACTATAAAAAGTGGGATATTGAAATTATTGCTACTGATATTGATGAAACTGTTCTTGAGAAAGCTAAAAAAGGACATTATGGCAGTAGAGCAGTAAAAGATGTGCCTTTAAAGTATCTGGAGAAATATTTTTTTAAATTATCTGACAATGAATATGCAATTAAAGACGATGTTAAAAAGCTTGTTACTTTTAGAAAACTAAATCTCATGGATGCTGTTAATATAAGGCATTATAAAGGAATGGATTATATATTTTGCAGAAACGTATTGATTTATTTTTCTGATGATGCAAGGAAAGAAGTAGTAGCTCATTTTTATAATTCTTTAAATCCAGGCGGTTTTATTTTTTTAGGACATTCAGAGTCACTTTCAAGAATTACTACAGCTTTTCGATTAAAAAAGGTTAAAGATGTAATTTTGTATTATAAACCTGAAAAATGAGAGGGATTCTATGGAAAAAAAATATAAAATTCTAATAGTAGATGATTCTAAAATGACCAGAAATTTTCATGCATATATTTTAAAATCTGCGGGTTTTAATATAAAAGATGCAGAAAATGGTTTTGACGCTCTGGAAAAGGCGCTTATTGACAAATTTGATCTAATTATTACCGATATTAATATGCCCAAAATGGATGGTTATACATTTATTCAAAGATTAAGAGAAAATGATGAATATAGAGATACACCGGTTATAATTATTTCAACAGAAGATGAAGCAGAAGATAAAAGAAAAGGTTTCGAAGCAGGAGCTGATTTCTATATTGTAAAGCCTGTTACTCCCGAAAAATTGCTCAATACTATCAAAATGTTTTTAAAGATTGACTAATCTGGAGGATATTATGAAGCTTTCAATATCATCTGAAGATAAAATTTTATTTGATGGATTTTTTGAAGAATCTCTTGAATATTTAGATTCAATTGAAGAGAAAATTCTTCTTCTTGAAACAGAATTTTCTATTGATTTAGTAAATAATATTTTTAGAGCTATTCATACTATAAAAGGCTCATCTTCATTTTTAAATTTAGCTTCTATTAAAAATCTTAGTCATGAACTCGAATTTCTACTTGATGATTTAAGAAGACAAAAAATATCAATTTCAGCAGAATTAATTGAACTCCTTTTAAAGGGAGTTGATGTATTAAGGAAAATGATTCTTAATTTAAAAGATTTAATTGATAATATTGATGAAGGAGATATTGAATTGGATGAAACTTGTGATTTAGTAGATGAAATTAAAAAATTCAGAGAAAGTGCTGAAATAGAATCTGAGATTAAAGAGGGAGAAAGAATTGAGACATCTACTGTTGAAGAAACAGAAGAAAAGGAAATTCTTAAAGAAATTACAATAAATGATAGTCTAAACAATGCAGAGATTGAAAATGAGATGGAACAATTATATATAGAAGGGTTTGATGAACATATCGAAAACATTGAAAAGCATTTGTTAATTTTAGAACAAAATCCAGAAAATGTAGAAAGTACCAATGAGGTTTTCCGTTCTTTACATAGTTTAAAAGGTAATTCTGGCCTTATAGTTTCATTTGTTGGTGAAAATACTTATGAATATAAGGTAGCTAAGCTTGTGCAAGATATTTGCCATGATGTAGAATCTGCATTAATTACTATAAAAAAAGGCGAGCAACGATTTTCATCTCCATTAGTTACAAAATTGTTTCGAATTTTAGATTATTTAAAATTTCTAAGGCAAGCTTTTGCAAATAGAGAACAAAAACCTGAAATTAACAATATTAATGATATTTTTAGTTTGATAAAAGAAATTGAAAAGCAATCTAAGAGTCCTTCTGAAGATAGAAAAGCATCGCAAAATCAAAAGCAAAGTCAAAGTAGTACTCCATATAATGAAGCAATTAAGCAATATTGTGAAGTAACTGAAAAAATTGTTAATGAATGGGAAAAAACTAAGAAAATTGGTGAAAATGATATTAATACATACTTAAGAGCTTTGAATATGCTTAAAAAAACTCTGCCTGAATATTTATCAGAGCAGTATAAAGATAACTTTTCCAAACAAGAAGATACTCTCAATTTTTTAAAAGATGGCATCTTTGATCTGCAAGATGGGTTAGTTATTGACATACTTAAAGAAAAGATAAATGAAATTAAAAATATTATGGGGGCTAAAAAAGAATCTATTAAAGATAAAAAAGTTGATGAAATAAAAGAACAGAGAATAAAAAAAGCATCTTCTGCTCCTCAAAATATTAAGTCTTCCTCTGAGCTACACTCTGTTAAGGCCGCTCTATCATCATCCTCATCTACTGAAATGCAAAGCATAAGGGTAAAAATGGAAAAATTAGATAGAATGATGAATCTTATAGGAGAATTAGCTGTTTCAAAAAATAGTTTTTACAATTTTTATAATAAATTAGTAGAAAGTAATAATCTGGAACTTGCAAAGGAATTTAAGGAAACAATTGTGATGCATGTTGGAAGGCTGGCTGACCAACTTCAAGATGCAATTGTTCAGGTGAGAATGGTTCCTATAAAAACAGTCTTTCAAAAATTCCCCAGAATGGTAAGAGATATAGCAAATGCAAATAATAAAAAGATTAAACTGATTATTCAAGGAGAATCAACTGAACTTGATAAAACTGTTATTGAGAAAATAAATGATCCACTTGTTCATATTATTAGAAATTCTTGTGACCATGGTATTGAACCACCTGATGAAAGAGTTAAAGCTGGTAAGGATGAGACAGGCAATGTAATTCTTCGCGCGGAAAATAAAGGTACTTATGCTGTAATTGAAATTATTGATGATGGTAGAGGGATTGATCCAGATAAAATAAAGAAAAAGGCTATTGAAAAAGGGTTAATTTCTGATGAGCAAGCAAGGAAAATGACAAAAGATGAATTAATCAATTTGATTTTTTTACCTGGCTTCTCAACTGCTGATAAAGTTACAGAAATTTCGGGTAGAGGTGTTGGAATGGATGTTGTAAAAACTAATATCAATAAAATTAATGGTACTATTTCTATTCATTCTGATAAAGGTATTGGAACAAATATTACCATAAAAATACCTCTTACTTTAGCTATTACAAAAGGATTAAGTGTTAAAATAGAGGATAAAATTTTTATTATACCAATGGAAAATGTAAATGAAATTCTCAAGGTTAGATTGGATTCTATCATTAAATATAAGGATAGAGAAATTTTTAAATATAGAGACAAGGTTATTGAATTAATTGATTTAAAGAAAAAATATGGTTTGGCAGATAATATTCAGTATGCTAATTCTGAGTTTAATGAATTAAATGCTGTGGTTATCCAAAATAGTGGATTAAAAGCAGCCTTGAAGGTAGATTTTTTGGAAGATGAAATTGATATGGTAATAAAACCTTTGCCGGAATTTTTGTCAAATGTGCCTGGTATTGGCGGGAGTACAATTTTAGGTAATGGGAAAGTTGCTATTGTTATTGATCCAGTTACCATTTTTTCTCTTTTGCAACTTTGATTAAAGTATCAAACTGACTTTATCATTTTTTATATAATGAAATAATTTATCAAAATATTTTAAACAAGACACTATTAGACATAGTAAGCTAAATCATTCAAAAAAACAATTTTTCTATATTGTTTAACAGTATAGATATATTATTTAAAGATGAACAATTTTTCTGCTCTTAAGATTGAAAATAATCTATATAATGGGAGCCCAACAACATTAAAGAAACAGCCGTCAATTTTTTCCACAAAGAATGCGCCAAAATCTTGTATTCCATAGGCACCTGCTTTATCCATAGGCTGAAAATTTTTAATATAAAAATTAACCATTTCATCATTTAATTTAGCAAATTTAACTGCAGTTTTTTCATAATCAGTTATTATACTTTTATTTTCTGGATTATAAACTGCAATACCGGAAAAAACCACATGCCAATTATCACTTAACAATGTAAGATATATTTTTGCCTCTATAATATCAACCGGCTTGCCTAAAATTTTATTATCATAAACAACAACAGTATCTGCTCCAATAATGACTTTATCTTTTACGCTATATCTATTTAATACAAACGAAACCTTATCATGAGCCAATTTTTGAACATTTTTGTCAACAGATAAATCAGGAGAAAATTTTTCATCTATTTCCGCAGATAAAATTTTAAATTTAAATCCACGTTCTTCTAATAATTGCTTTCTCCTTGGAGAATTGCTTGCCAAAATCAATTCATATTTTAATTTCATTTTTTACTCTCAACTATAAAAGTTACAGGCCCATCATTCAAAAGTTCCACTTTCATCATAGCAGCAAATATTCCTGTTTGCACGTTGCCGAACACTTTATTCTCTGCTTGAGATACAAAATAATTATAAAGATCTTCTGCCAACTGCGGGTTTGCAGATTCGGTAAAAGAAGGTCTTCTTCCTTTACGAGTATCTCCGTATATAGTAAATTGGCTCACAACTAATAAATCGCCTCTGATATCTTGTAAAGAAAGATTCATTTTATCATTCTCATCAGGAAAAATTCGCAAATTAACAATTTTATCTAATAAATAATCTGCATCAGTAACTGTATCCTCATGAGTTACCCCCAGTAAAACCAAAATACCTCTGCCTATCTGTCCAACAATCTTATCATCAACAGTAACTTTTGCATAACTTACGCGCTGAATTATTGCTTTCACTGATACATCCTTTCTTTTTCTGATCTTAAATTCTTTTTACTGGCCATCTCCAATTGAAAAACCTGATATAAAAATGTATCAATTTTTAACGAATGATCAACAAAACCATTGCCATCATATGCCAGATTAAGCCATGGAATATTTCCTATCATCTTTCTTACATCATCTGTTAAAGTAGTAACAATATTACCAGGCATACATCCAAACGGCATAGTATTTATAATACCTTTTGCTCCTTTTTTGAAAAAATCATATCCCTTGGCAATAGTTAAAGTTGCTTCGCTTTCATATTGTGGTGAAATAAAAATCTTAGAAAAATCTATCAAATCCTTTGTATCCGGTTCTCTGCTATTATAAAGAACATCTTCAAAAAGTTTTTCTAATTTTTTCTCCATCTTCTTCTGAATAAAATCAGCAATTACAGTACTAATATAAAGTTTATAATCTTTCCTTATCAAGGAATGGAATTTTCTTGTATAATTAGTAAAAAAAGCCCACTCACTAATTGTCGGTAGCCAAACTTCCACTCCTCTTTTTTCAAGCTTTCTTGCCAAAAAATCATTACTAAATTCATGGTTTCTAACAAAAATCTCTCCCACAATACCAACCTTAGGAAAACTTCCTTTGTTTTTGGTAGGAATATTTGCAAACTGCTGTTTTACATAATCAACAAGATCAATAGGATCTTTCTTTTGTTCTATATATGATGTAACATATTTAATTAATTCTTGATAAACTTTATCCGTTTGGCCTTCATTTATTTCATAAGGTCTTGTTTCTCGAACGAGTTTATCTAAAAATTCAAAAAATAGTAAACACTTAAAACCGAATAAAGGAAAAGTTTTATCTGTTATCTGAAGTTCTTCCCAAAAATTATATCCCTGATTTGGATTAATAAAATAAACATTCTTATATCCCAGCTCTGTCAATATTAAATTTTGCATAAAATGATACTGTCCATATCTGCAGGGACCTGTTGCAGACGGCAAAAAAAATGCTAATTTTTCATGCTTACCATCATGTTTTTTTATTATTTTTATAATATCGCCCAAAGTAACAAGATAAGGATAACATTCCTTGCCAGTACTATATTTTCTGCCTAATTCTAATGTTTCTATATCTGAAGGTGGAAAAACTCTTGCATCTATACCGTAAGCACGAAAAGCAGCAGCCACACCATATGCAGGATCGCCCATATGTGGTATATAAATAATCCTTTCATATAATTTTTCTTTTTTAAAATAAGGATTTGGAACTTTATATTCATTTGCTTTCCGCTTTGATAAAGGTAACTTTGAAATACTATCTAAAAAGGCCTCACATCTGGTTATAATCCCAGCATCTGCACTATGCTCATCAATTTCTAAAGCAAGCATTGGTTTATTATTAAATTCTCTCTCTGTATATGGTAAAATATACGAATCAGCGCCACATCCGAAATTCGTTATATATATGGCAAATAAATTAATATCTTTTTTAATCTTTTTAGATGCTGCTAATATTTTCTGACCATAATGCCAATACATATTTGGATAGTCTTTTGAAATATCTACATCATCTAACTTCAAAAAGCACATTGGTATTGATACAACACCTAAATTTCTCAATTTTTCCGGTAAATTCATATTAATTCCGGGATCTCCTATATTATAACTTCTACCTATAAATACTACCCCCATTCCCCGATTTTTTATATAATCTAATGCTTTTTTGCCCTCTATTTCTAATTGTCTATAATAATTTTCCTGCACCTCTATAGATTTTTCAAAAACTTTTTTTAATAGCTTTTTACTAAATTGCTGAAAAAAATCATAGTGCCTAAATTCTTTTATTAAATTTTTGATACCATACTTTAGTTGAATATTAGGCCTTAATATTTTTACATTCAAATCATCAAAATTAAACACAGAAAAGGCTAAATCAGGTAAACTTTGAATCAATGGACAAGCATGGTTATGAGTCATATTTTTAAATTTCAACAAAGGGTTAATAAAATTTGGGATAAAAATATAATCAATATCTTTATCTAACAATTCCTCTATATGCCCCATTGCAACTTTAACAGGAAAACAAGTGTCTGTAGTAAATCTTTCGAGCCCTTTATTAATTATTTTTTTATTAGTAATGCCTGTAATAACAACTTCATAGCCAAGTAACTGAAAAAAACTTTTCCACATAGGGAGATATTCATGCATAATCAACATCAAAGGAATACCAACTTTCTCTTTCTTTTTCTTAACCAACGGTTCATCAATATAATCCTTTGTAAGTAAGTCATATTGAATTTTAAAAAAATCAGGTATATCTTTTAATACTTCTTTTTTTTCAGTATGCACATTATATTTTTCGCATCTTGAACCATAAAACAGTGGTTTTCTATTTTCAATACTTATCTGATGAATTTCACATAAATTTTCACATTCATAACATGTAAAAACTTTAGTTGTATATTTTATATTAGATAAATCAAATCCATAAAATTTTGTCTTAAATTTTTCTTCAAAATATTTTTCTTTTACCAAAGCAGCAATACCAATAGCCCCTGTAACATTATTATTTTGCGGTACTATAATTTTTTTACCAAGAACATTTTCAAAGGCTGCACATACAGCTGGATTATTAGCAACACCACCCTGGAAAAATATTTTATCACCAATTTTTCTATGAGCAACAACTTTATTCAGATAATTATATACAATGGAATAAGCAAGGCCTGCAAAAAGATCCTCTGTTTTTGCTCCTGCACTTGAAAATTTTTTAACATCAGATTCAATAAAAACTGTACATCGTTCACCTAATTTTGCAGGATTTTTCGAAGAAAATGCAATTTTTGCAAAATCATTTTTTATATTTATACCAAATTGTTCCGCCTGCTCTTCTAAAAACGAACCGGTCCCTGCAGCACAAACTTTATTCATCTCAAAATCCACAATAACTCCATCATTCAAAGAAATATATTTTGAATCCTGTCCACCTATTTCAAATATAGTATCAACCTCAGGATCAATTAAAACCGCAGCTTTTGCCTGTGCTGTTATTTCATTTTTTACAAGATCCCCGCCAATAAAATCAGCGATCATATACCTACCAGAACCTGTTGTACCAGCACCTAATACTTTTACTTTATCACCAACTTCTTCATAAATAGAGGCAAGCCCTATTTTTACAGCTTCTAATGGTTGCCCGGAAGTCATCAAATATCGCTTTGTAATTAAATTATTATTCTCGTCAATCAAAACTAAATTTGTACTCACAGACCCTATATCAATTCCTAAAAAAACATTAATTGGCAACTTTCCGTTATATTTATCAAAATTAAATTTCTTATGATCATCAAGCCTGAAAAATTTATCCTTTTTTAATTTTTCTATATTATCATCTTTTGGAGGACTAAATAAATCAAAATATCTTGATGTTACTAATGGTTTATTAACCAGATTTTGATTGTCATCATAAGATGCCAGAGATTTCAAAGTACCAATTCTATTAATAATTTCATCTAATTTCAGTGATTCATTTTGTTGTTTATTTATAGCATTTAAAATAGATCCCATGGACGGGTAAAAGGCATGAAATTCTGGCACAATCAATTCTGTTTTATCAGCCTTATATATTTGACGAAACGCTTTTATCATTGCTTTATTAAAAGCAACTCCCCCGATAAAAGCTGCAGGATATTTCAAATCATATCCTTTACCAATAGTACTTTTAAAATTTCTTGCGACAGCAAGGCAAAGTCCATACAAAATATCCTCAACAGGAGTGCCAACCTGCTGCAAATGTATCATATCTGATTTAGCAAATACACTGCATCTACCAGCAATTCTCGGTGCATTTTTTGATTTTAAAGCATATGTAGCAAATTCATTTTCTATATCAATACCTAACCTATGAGATTGCTGATCTAAAAAAGAACCAGTTCCTGCAGCACATAAGCCGTTTGTAAAAAAATTATCAATATAAATATGATTATTTTCTTTCCTCAAAAAAATTAATTTCGAATCTTCACCGCCCAATTCAATTATTGTATTAATTTCTGGAGTTAATACTTTTGTAGCCTCAATTATAGAAATTCCCTCATTATAATAAGGCAAATTCAATTCCTTACCTATAATCTCTCCTGCTTTACCTGTAAAAGAAACTATATCGACTATATTCAACCCCAATTCTCGTTTAATAAATTCCAAGTTCTCAATCAAGCCGTCCTGAATTGCACCATTATGTCTTTGATATTTCTTAAATAAAATATTTTTAAATTCATCTAAAATAATAATTTTTACACTAACTGAGCCAATATCAATTCCTAAAAAATATTTCATAATAACACCTTTCTTTTAACTGAACTTTAATTTTATTAAAAAAAATACAATTGTCAATATTAATTTTAATTTATTATTGGAAAAATAAGAGACATGGTACCCCCTTGAATTAAAAAAAATTGTATTTTATAATTTGAAAAAAAAAATTGAACAAAAAAACTAAAGGACAGACCATGACCTTACAAACAACCTAATATTAAATATTATGCAATTTTAAAAGAAAGCAAAGACAATTTTACCGATTAAAGAAAAATTAATCAACTTTGTATTAACTTATGGAAAG
>CAYLKS010000019.1:0-21831 GCA_964384205.1 uncultured bacterium
TTTGCCTTCTTTTTTTACATCGCTCTTTTATACTTCTTCTTTAATTTTTATTCCCATTACACAATCTTTGAAACACTCCTACCTATAATCGTGGATAAACAAATACTTTAAATTTTGATATAATATATACAGAGGGGATACCATGTCTATTACATTCCCAAATTTTAATTTATTATATCTCACAGTAAATAAATATAACTTTCCTCACAAATAAAATAAAGAGTAAAAATTATAGATATGTCTTCACCATCTCGTAATCACTTTAAGCACAATATTATTTTAAGAAATATAACAACCTTTAAATATTTACTATCTTTTAATTCCCTGGATAAGGAAAAAGATAAATTTTAGCCGAAGATATCCATCTATATTTTTCAATTTTTTACAAAAAACACTTGAAAAAACTATTTTAATAATGTAAATTTATCAAAAAGGGAAAAAATGGAAAGCCTTTTGCATAGTAGTATATTTCAATGGATAATCCTTCCTATATTGATATTCGTATCAAGAATAGTAGATGTCTCTATAGGAACTATTCGCCTTATATTAATTTCAAAAGGATTTAAACAAATTGCTCCTATATTCGGTTTTTTTGAAGTTTTAATATGGCTTATTGCAATAACTCAAATCATGCAACATCTCGATAATCCATTATGCTATATATTTTATGCTGGAGGATTTGCTACTGGTACTTATTTCGGAATATACCTTGAAGAAAAATTATCAATTGGGCTTGTTATTCTTAGAATAATCACAAAAAAAGAGATTGAAATTGATGAACTATTAAATTTTTTTAGTAAAAATCAGTTTGGAGTAACAGTAGTCGAAGGAGAAGGGCAAAAAGGACCTGTAAAAATAATTTTTACTGTTATTAAAAGACAAAATCTGCCGACTATATTAGAAAAAATCAAATTATTATTACCAAATGCGTTTTATACCATAGAAGATGTGAAAAGTGTTCAATCTGGAATTTTTCCTGAAAATATAAATAAATTAAAAATACTAAAGTTATTCCCACGAATAAGGAAAGGAAAATAAATGATAAACAAAATCGGTGATTCAATTACAATGTTCACAAAAACCTTTGATAAAGCCTCAGAAAATATCTTAAAAGATACCTCACTCAAAAGAAATAGGCTGATAAAAGATATAGTTGATTCTGTAGAGATAAGAAATTTCACTGAATACAATATTAAAGCATTAAAAACATACGATGAAATAATAGGCACTCTTTTAGATATAAAAAAATGAATAAACCAATTCGACAATTAAATAGATACAGGCAAATTATTAATGTTCTTTTAAAGCATGGTTTTTTTGAAATTGTACAAAGAATTGATATATTATCTTATATTAAATTTTCTGGCAAAATAAAAAAAAATAAACTAAATAGAATCTCTCTTGCACAAAGGCTTCGTTTAGTATTCGAAGAATTAGGTCCTGCTTTCATCAAATTAGGTCAGTTGCTAAGTTCAAAAACATTTCTTTTCCCTCCAGATATAATAGAAGAATTATCTAAATTACAGGATAACGTCCCGCCTATACCTTTTGAAGAAATTAAAAAAATTATCTTCCAGGAATTAGGGCAGGAAAAATATAACCAAATAACATATATCGAGCCAAATCCTATTGGAGTAGCATCTATAGGACAAGTACATAAAGCAAAATTGCAAAATGACAAAAATAT
Source organism: uncultured bacterium (assembly GCA_964384205.1). Taxonomy (GTDB): domain Bacteria; phylum JAGOEH01; class JAGOEH01; order JAGOEH01; family CAYLKS01; genus CAYLKS01. Next base: position 1,688 of record CAYLKS010000019.1, read on the forward strand.
TGTAATAAAAATTCTAAAGCCAGATGTGGAAAAAATACTTAAAACTGATTTATTAATTTTAAAAGATCTTGCTTCTCTTTTAGAAAAGCATATGCCTGAGATAAAAAAGTTTGAACCACAGCAAATTGTGGAACAGTTAGAGAAATTAATTGAAATGGAACTTGATCTAACTAATGAAATGATTAATCTTATATTATTTCAAAAAGCAATAAAACACAAAGAATTTGTTAAAATTCCTGAAATTTATACAGAATTTTGCAATAAACATATAATGGTATTAGAATATATTGAAGGAAATAAAATTACAAATCTTTCTCAAGCACCAAAAGAATTTAAAAATAAAATCTTAAAAAATCTAATGGACTTTATATACTATCAAATATTTGATTTAAAGTTTTTTCATGCAGATCCTCATCCTGGAAATATTTTAATAACAAATGAAGGAGCTATAGCTCCTGTAGATTTTGGTCAGGTGGGTAGAATATCCAATGATAATATGACATACTTATCGGAAATTGTAATAGCATTGGTAAACCAAAATATAAATTACCTTATTCAAATTTTTTTAGAAATGAATATTTTGGATGACAATATAAATTTATTTGAATTTAAAACTGATATTGATAGCCTGATATTTAAATATTATGGTCTTGAACTCAAATATATTAATATGAAAAAAATTATCAATGATATCACTTATCTATTTAATAAATATGATATCAAAATGCCTTATTATCTAACTACTCTTATAAAAGCTATAATCACTTACGAAGATCTTATTTGTATTATAGATAAAAATTTTAATTTTATTGAACAGAGTAAACCTTATGTCAAAAAATTAATTCGAAAAAACTTCAATTTTAAATTATTTTTGCCAGATATATTATTCATGATAAATAATCTAAAAAAATTTATAACTAATTTTCCAACTGATATAAAATTAGTAATTAATAAACTAACAAAAAATAATATAAAAATAAATCTTGAAATATTACATTTACAGGAACTCATTATACAGCTCGATAAAATAAGTAATAGAATATCAATAAGCTTGATTATATCCGCATTAATTATTGGTTCTTCTCTAATTTTAAGACTAAATAAACCTCCATTTTTTATGGGCTATCCTATTATTGGTATTATAGGATATGTTTTTGCAGTAATATTAGGCTTTTTTCTTGTTATATCTTTTATTAGGTCAGGCAAATGGTAATCATAATATCTCTTGATTTTATCTAATATTTTTTGTAATTAATATATAGTTTAGTGAAACAAATTAAAATTAATTTTGTTAAATTAAAATGGGAAAAACTATGGATAATTTTATTAAAAAAATCAATAAATATTTTAAACATTTTATTATAATCAAAGTGTTTTTAGCTATAATAACTATTCTATCAATATTTTTAATAATTGTAAATATTTTTGCTATAGGTGATATATTTTTTTTATGGGCAAATAATCTAAGATATACTAATTTTTTTATCTTAGTTGGAATATTGATAATCTCATCATATTTTTTAATAAAAAAAGAAATTTTTCATTTCAACATAAAACATTTTTTATCACTTGTGGAACTACAATTAAATGAATCCAAAAATTTATTAAAAAACACATATTTTCTTTTACTGGAATATGTTAATTATAAAAATTACACTCAATTATTAGAAAAAGAAGCTCTCAACAAAATAAAAAACTTCAAATTATCATCACTATTTAATAAATCTCATATAATAAATATAATAATATTATTTTTAATTAGTATCTCTATTACTATAATAGGAATTTTATTGCAAAAAAATTATATAACCAATATTAAACGAATTCTTATTCCATGGGATAATACTTTAATTCCCATTGACATATCAATAAAGGTCTTCCCTGGTGATACAACGATTGTAAAAAATGATTCTTTATTGTTTAAAGTTCTCATTACATCGGATAAAGAAAATCAAATATTTTTAGATTATAAATTCAATAATTCTTCAATGATTAATTCTATACAATTGCATCCAGAAAATGACAATATCTACACATATAAAATGAAAAAAGTCATAAAACCTCTTTCTTATCGGATAAGAACACGCTTCTATTCCACAAAATATTTTAGTGTAAATTTGCTTGAGCAACCTAAAATAAAAAATATACGATTTGAAATTATACCTCCTGTTTATACTAAATTACAAAGACAAATATACGAAAATCTTCAGGGGGATTTGCTTGTATATAAAGGTACAAAAATTAAATTTCTAATAACTCCTTCGAAAGAAATAAAAAATGGCTATATAATATTTAATGATTCCTCAAAAAAAACACTGCAAATAGATAAAAGTAATATTTTATACGGAACAGTTCTGGCAAATAAAAATAGTAGCTTTTATTTTAAAATAATAGATAATAATGATCTGACAAATATTAATCCAATTCAATATTTTATTACACTCAAACAAGATCAATACCCTACTGCAAAAATTTTAATACCGGGGAAAGATATTTTAATCGGAGATGAAAAAAGAATTCCAATACAATTTTTCTGTTCTGATGATTTTGGGTTTTCTAAAATTAACCTTATTTATTGGGTTAATGAGTCAAAGGAAAAACAAAAAATTCAGCTAAAAATAAAAGATTTAAATAAAAAAGAAATCATTGGAGCTTTTATATGGGATATCTCAAACCTGTCTTTATTTACTGAGGATGTAGTATATTATTATATCGAAGTTTTCGATAATGATGTAATTTCAGGTCCTAAACAAGGCAAATCTCAAGTTTTTACTATAAAATACCCATCTGTATTTGAAATTGTAAGAGAAGCAGAAAATATGCAAAATGAACAAATTGAAGACATGGAAGGTACTTACAAAAAATATAAAGAAATTATGGAAACATACCAAAATTTGGAACGAGAGCTTAAAAAAAATTCCGAAATTACCTGGCAAAAACAAAAAGAAATTCTAAATAAACTGGAAAAACTCCAGGGGGAAAATCAAACCATAGAAAAACAGATAGAAAAATTTTCAGAATCATTAAAAAAACTTGAAAAATTTCAGGCGCTCACAAAAGAAACATTAGATAAATTAAAAGAAGTAGAAAAATTAATGAAAGAATTGAAACCAGAAACCATTAATAAATTAATGGAAAAAATGAAACAACTTATAAAAAATCAAAATAAAGAAGATTTACTAAAAAATTTAGAAGACCTCAAAAAAAATAATAAAGATTTCATGGATAAATTAGAACGAACCATGGCGCTATTAAAAAAATTAAAAGCTGAAGAAAAAATTAGCAGTGTGCAGAAAAAACTGGAAGAAATCAAAAAAGAACAAAAAAATATTCAAAAATCTCTTCAAAATCCAAACAATTCAAATCCAAATGAATTAGCCAAAAAACAAGAAAAACAATCTCAATTTTTAAAAGAAGTAAATAAGGATATAAAGGATATAAAAGAATTGCTAAAAGAAGCAAAAAGCCAATTATATCCTAAAAGTGAACAGATAAGTCAGCAATTTAATCAAATGCAGATGCAACAGCAATCTTCACAAATTAAAAATTCTATCAGTAAAAAAGATTTTCAAAAAGCTTCAAAAATGTCTAAAAACCTTACTAAAAACCTTGATCAAATACAAAAACAATTAAACCAGCTACAAAAAGAAATGGAGCAAAATGAACTTTTTACTATAATGGAAAAAATGAAACAAATGTATAATAATTTAATCTATACGTCAGAAGAACAGGAACAAATCACAAATAAATTAAACCAAATATTCCCAAAAGATGCTGAGATGAATAACATAGCAAGAAAACAACAAGAGATATACAACACAACAAAAGATATAGCAGATTCACTTTTTGAATATTCTAAAAAACGACCTGAAATCACATATTCTGCACTACAACATTTAGGAAATGCCCTTATGAAAATGGAAAAAGCAATAGAAAATATTGAATATGCAAAAACAACAAACCCTGGCAGAAATTACTACCAAGATTTTAATAACTCAAAAATCTCTTCAAATGAATCTTTAAAAAATCTCAATAAAGCTACTTATCAAATTTTTATGGATTTACAAGCATTAAACCAGTCAATGAAAAGCTGCAGTAACCCAACCCCTATGCCTCTTGCAAGTATGCAACAACTCATTGGAATGCAGCAACAACTTAATAAATCCCTTCAAGAAATAATGTCCCAAATGAACCAAAATGGTAAAATACCATCTCAGTTTCAAGAAAGATTGAAACAACTGGCAATGCAGCAAGAAGAAATTGCAAAACAACTTCAACAATATTTAGAAGAACAAAAACGAAAAGGAAAAAAAACATTAGGTAGATTGGGGAAAACTGTTGAAGATATGAAACAAAGTTCCAGAGATATGGAAAATCAAAAATTAGACGATCAATTAATCCAGAGAAATAATAAAATCTTATCAAGGTTATTAGACTCAGAAAAATCAATGAGAGAAAGAAAACTCTCCAGAAAACGAAAAGCAGAAACTGCCCAGGATATTCTCGCCAAAAATCCTGATGAATTAACCAATGATATACTATTTGATAATAATATTAGAAAATTATTAATTCTTAATGCCTTAAAACAACAATATCCTGAAAAATATGATATATTAATTAAAAAATACTTCAATTCTCTATTAAACTACTACGAAAAGGAAGGTACAGAAAAATGAAGTTTATTTCAATCTTATTAGTATTGATGGCATTATCAACTACAATATTGGGACAAAGTGCTGTTAAAGGTATTCGCATAAGCAATCCTGAAATAACTAAACAATTAAATGAAATAGAAATATTACAATCTAATGGAGAATATAAAAAAGCAATATCTCAATGTGAAAATTTATTAGAAAAATATCCACAAAATAGTAGAATTTTAGATAAACTTATTGAGCTTTATGAAAATACTAACAATCAAAATAAAATTGAAAAAACCTATAATAAATTAATTAAAAAATTCCCTACTCAATATAGATTATATTTTAAATTAGCAGATCTATATATCGAAAACAGTAAAATAAATGAGGCTAAAAAGCTATTAATATCACTATTGAATAATGTTAATTATAATAATCAAATATCAGCAATGGTAATTGAAAAATTTATCTCTTTAGGATTAAATGATGAGATTTTTAGTATTGTTAAAAAAGTTAGAGAAAAAACTCATAATAATTTATTTTATGCATTTGAACTTGGTAATCTTTATGATTTAGAAGGCAAAACTGAACAAATGTTGGAAGAATTTTATAAATTTTTTACAATAAAACCTAAGAATTTTTCTTATTATAAAAATAAAGAATATATCAAAGAAACATTAAAAACAAGAAGTTTGGAAGATAATAGTTTTTTTCAAAAATTTGCAAATTTTGTAGAAAAAAAACAAAATAATGAATTACTATTGGTTTATGGTGAAGTCATATACAAAAAGAATGATACAAAAAGAGCAATTGAAATATTTGAAAAAATAGATAAAGAATTAAAGGCTAACGGTAGAATTTTAAGAAACCTTTCCAATATGGCAATGAAAAATAATGATTATAAAACTGCTATAAAAATCCTAAATATAATAGAAAAAAAATACAAATTGGATATGAATTATGATCTTGCTGAATTATATGAAAGCGCAGGAATAATAGATTCTGCTATATATTATTATAATCAATTCCTTAATAAAAACACAAAAAAATCTATCTATAATTTAAATTCATTATATAAAATTGCCTATATTTATCTTGAACACAAAAAAGATATTGATTCTTCTCTACTGTATATAAATAAAATAAATACTGTAAATTTTCCTAAGGACCTACTATATAAAGTCAATAATTTAAAAATAAAAATTTATATAAAAAAAGAAATGTTTGATAATGCAATTGATTTAGCAAATTATATGATAGATTTATCAGATAAATTAGGATTTAATAAAGGAGATTGGATTTACTATATTGGTTTGGTCAATTTTTATAAAAGGTTATATTTGAATTCTGGAAATGAATTTCAAAAAATAATAAAAGAATATCCTGATTGCAAATATTATAATGATTTAATACAACAGATTACAATATTAACTGCTATTGGAGACAACCTTAAACTATTAAACATTTATCGTGATGCAATGTGGTTTGAAGAATTATTCAATTATGATTCTGCTTTTGCAAAATATAATGAAATATTAGAAAAATATTCTGATTTTTCTGAAAAACAACAAATCTATATTAAAATATCAAATATTTTACGTAAACTAAAAGATTATGATAGAATGATTGTATTTTCAAAACAGGGTATAGAAATAGATTCTACTTCTTTTGAAGCAATGCAATTATATTACCAGATAGCAGAATATTACATACAGATTGGAGAATATAATAAAGCAGCAGAGTTATATTATAAAATATTGCGCTCTTCAAACGGCATAGCTTTAAAATCTGCAGTACGCAAAAAAATAGAATTATTAAAGAAAAAAGGTTTTATATCATAAAATTTTTTTTATATAATTAGAAACATCTTCTGCTTCTAAAATGTCAAAGACCTCTATTTCCTCTTCAGTTTCTTTATATTGGTCTTTTATTATTAAAAACTCATCTAAATTTTCAAAAAGTATATCTACTAATTCCGGATCAAAATGTTTTCCCCTACTTTCTTTAAATATATCTACAACTTTTTCAATAGGAAAAGCAGGTTTATAAACTCTTTTACTTGATAAAGCGTCAAATACATCAGCAACTGCTGCAATTCTACCTTCTATAGGAATATCTGACCCTTTAATGCCAAGAGGATATCCACTTCCATCCCATTTTTCATGATGATATAACGCCACAACCTGTGAGAACTTCAAAAGTTCATCAGATGGATGCTGTAATATTGAAGCTCCTATTACTGTATGTTTTTCCATTTTTTTTCTTTCTTGTGGTGTAAGTGGCCCATTTTTCAATAAAATACTATCTGGAATTCCTACCTTCCCAATATCATGCATGGGAGAAGCATTTAACATCAATTCTATCCTATCTTTGCTCCAGCCTAATTTTTGAGCGATCAATTCACAATATTTTGCCATTCTTTTAATATGAGAAGATGTTTCTTTATCTTTAAATTCAGCTGTTATACCTAATCTAAAAATGGTATCAAGCCTCATCTCTTTTAATCTATTGGTCAATTTCGCATTCTCTATGGCAACTCCTGCTTGTGAAGCGAAAGCCTTTAAAATATCCTCATATTCTTCTGAAAATGTTTGTATCACCCCATCTACAATAGGATTAATAAGTTGCAATACTCCTATTACCTCTTCTTTGGGATTATTTATAGGAATAGTTATCATAGCCTGTGTTTTATAATTATTTTTTTTATCAAAAGAAAAATTATATTTAAATGGATATTTTTCATCAATTTTTGAGACATCTTTTATATTAACAATTTGGTTTGTCAAGGCAACATATCCGGCGATACTATACATATTAATATCAAGTTCAAAAGTTTTAAAAAGTTTTTTTACTCTATCCTTGCCTAATCTTTTTTCCAATGTTTTATTACGACTAATTTTAAATTTCAATTTCCCATTTTCAACTAAATAAATGGTGCCACCATCAGAATTGGTAATTTGAATACTATAAAGTAAAATATTTTCTAACAATTCTTCTAAATTATACACACAGGATAATGCTATTCCTATCTGCACTAATTTCTCTAACAAACTGTCTTTATCTAATCTATTCATATTTTAAGTCCTTTTTAGGAAAAATATAATATATAATATCTTTATAACTAATTACATATCCTCCTATTCCCACCATAAAAACAATAGATCTAATTAAAAAATTAATCCATAAAAAAAACTTACTTGGAATAAAATATTCAATCGGAGTTATAGAATATAAAAATAATGTTATTTCATTAAGAAAACTAAATCCTAAAAACAATAAAACTAAAAAAATATAATTAGAAAGATTAATTTTAAAGATTGTTTTAAAAAAGTTAGAAAATAAACCCAACAAACTAATAAGTCCTATAATAGTAGCCCAGATATATAAAATAAACAAAAGAGGAATAAAAAAAATGCCAATAATACTGATGATCAATATAAAAACAAATGGCAAAAACATAATAACAAATAAAAATCCAACACTAATACATTGGATATAATGATTAGTAATATTATCCATGACTATATTAATTCTTCTTGAATTAAATCTGTATACTAACAATATCAAAATAATAAACACAATATTAATAAAGATTTTATTTAAATAATCTGTTTTGCCTGATTGCAATAAAGATAAACTAAAAGGATTAATAATAATTTTATTACCAATTATAGATTTATTCTTTCTTTTATCAATAATCTGCCCGAAAAAAACAACTACATCTCCATAAACTTCTGCTGTAGAGTCCAGTATAATATCATCTGCAAAATTTATTAATAAACCATCAAATGTTCCTTTAATATTAATCTTGGTGAAAATACTAAAAATTCTCCCTATAAAAACAGAAGAAGAATCTAATGTAAAATCCTTTTCAAACAATAAATATCGTGGCACAAAATCTTTTTTCTGAGAGACTATATTTGTTTGTGATTTTAGATGTTTTAATGAATCAATATATGCAATGATAGCTTCAGGATTATCTAAATTTTTACGAATCTGATTTAAATAAAAATCAAATTTATTAGGATTACTTTTTTTTGACTTTTTGGCATATACAGAGATATTAAAAAAAATTATAACTGCAAAGAAGATAAAAACCTTTTTCATTAAAACAATCCTGCGAATTTTTCTCTTAATATTTCTCGAGCTCTGAAAATTTTTGTTTTAACAGTTCCTATAGGAATATTAAGTTCCTGCGCTATCTCTTCATATGTCTTCTGATGCAAATATCTAAGTTCTACTATTAATTTATAACTTTCTGGTAATAAATCAATTTCTTTTTTTATTTTTTTTCTAATAATTTTTTGTTTAAGAACTCTATCAGGAGAAGAAAAAGGATCTATTAATGGAATTTCAAAAATTTCCTCATTAGAACTATTTTGCTGCTCAATAGAAATTGTAGATAGTCTTTTCTTTCTGATAAAATCTATACATGTATTATGAGCAATTCTAATAATCCACTTCTTAAAAGAATATTCTACATTAAAACGCTCTATATTTTTAAAAGCCTTTAAAAAAGTCTCTAATAGTAAATCTTCACAGTCTTCTTTATTTTTTATAATACTTCTTATATAAATAAATATATCATTTTTAAAACTATTAAACAAAAATCTAAATGCCTGCTCATCACCAGATTTAGCTTTAATTAATTTCTCTTTTAAATCAGGGTTCATAAGTCTTGTAATGAATCCATACCTTCCGGTAATGGTAGAATATATCTAATAGCCTGTATCTGATTATTTTTTTTCTTTACAGCTTCTACATATTTCTGCTTAATAACAGAATGCTCAATCAAAATCTTATCCTCAATAACAGAACCAAAAATATACGTTATTCCTTTGATAGTAACATTCTTACCAATTTTCACAGGATATTCAGTGCTTCCTGTAATTCTAACCCCAGATTCAATTCGACAATTTTCTCCTATCTCCACCTCTCCCTTAATTCTTGCATTACCCACAAAATGGCAATTATCCGAAATTTTAATTGTTTGGCCTTCATAATTGCTAAAAAGGCTATTCTCACCTATATAAACATTTTCTCCCAAAATAATTTTTCCAGTTAGCATTACATTATTGCCAATATAAGACTTTTTATTCAAAACAACATCTTTCCCTATATAAGCATTAATTCCAATAACTATATCTAATGGTCCTCTTTCTTTATCTAATTTTATAATCTGCTCAACAACTTCATCTGCAATATAAAAATGTTCACTATCTTCTATCAATATTATATCTTTCAGCATATCATAAACTTTCTCTCTATATAAATGCTCCATATATTTCAAAACACTTTTAACATTAAATCCCAATACATCTGATTCATCATCAATAGAATAAGCGCCTACTTTCAACCCATTTCTATTATAAATTTCTATCAAATCTGTGAGATAAATCTCTTTTTGGACATTGTTATCCTTAATCTCTTTAAGGTATTCAGGAAGATTTTGAGATTTAAATGCATAAATACCTGTATTGAACTCTGTTAAATTTAACAAATCTTCTCTTGAAAAAATAATTTTTCTCCCATGATACTCATACTCAAATAAAGCATCTTCAGGGGCTTTTATAATATCTTTATATTCTTTAATTGCAATAACTTTATTATAAAAATCTTTATCACTTTTATCTTTATATCGCACAATTCTGCCATAATAATTATATAAAGGCTCCCCTTTATATTTAGCAGTAAGAACACACATATCATCATCTGATTTTTCAAAAAAATCAGAAAATTCTTTAACCGTGTTAGGAGTTAGAAGACCAATATCTCCAGGAAAAATATAAATATCTCCTTCAAAATTTTTAATTTCAGGATGTGTAAAAGCAACCTTTACAGCATGTCCAGTACCTAACTGCTCCTCTTGATATACAAAAATATAATTTTCTTTTTTATCAATAGCATTTAAAACTTCATCTGCCTTAATCCCCAAAACGAAAACTATATTATCTGTACCAAGTCCTTTGCTTACAGCATCAGCAACACGTTTTATAGTAGATTTGCCCCAGATTTCATGAAGCATTTTAGATTTTTCTGATTTAATTCTTTTCCCATGACCAGCAGCTAAAATAATAGCTAATTTTTTATGCTTTTTATTCAATTTCCCACTATACTTCTCTATTTTTTTCTTAATATTCATATATCAAGCTCCTCAATTTTAAATTGTCCTTCGAAAAGAAGTTCATCATAATACTCTTGCACAATTTCATTAATTTCTTCGAAAGTATATATCTTGCCTTTACCATAGCCGGGACAATTTCTAACTAAATATAAAAAATCTTTTTCACTCTGCATATATGGTGGCCAAAAAGGATATGTCCTACACTGCACAGGCCTAACAGGATAAATACTACATCCATCTTCATAAAAAATACACCGTCCATCATCATATTCAATTAAAGAATATTCACTCCTCAAAGGGATGTCAACTTTTCTAGCATATTTTTCTAAAAAATCCTTAGGCTTCATTTTTAAAAAAGTAGAGATTCGTTTGATATCTCCTTTAGATAAAAAAACATATCCAGGTTCTCCCTGGCAACATCCCCCGCATCTTTGACATTCAAATCTAATACCTTTTTCCTGCATTTTTCCTCTTTGGTTTTATTATTAAATTAAATTTTATTGTTTCTTTTTTATTTATCTCAATAACTGGCTGAAAATTACCTACTTCATAAGGTAAAGGATGCCATAAAAAAATCAATTTATAAAGCTTACTTCTACAGGATATACAATTTTTTACATCCAACAATATGGCATCAGAAGGAAAAGTTTTTTTTTCAATTTTTAAATCTTCATTAATAGAATCAAGCTTAATTTCAAAAACAATTTTTATATCACTATCACTAAAAAAAATATATTTTTTCGGATATGGTTTGACTACAAATGCAAAGGAATTACTTAACAAGAGCAATAATAATAAAATTTTTCGCATCGAATCTATTTCAGTAATCCATAATTTTTCAATTTCTGTTCAATCCTTTCAATAACATTGCCAATATAAGGTATTGGCTCTTTCTTTAAAAATGTTCTATATATTTCTAAATATCTTTTTACTGCTTCAACAATAACATCTTCTGGAAGCTCAGGAATAGGTCCATCTCCCATAAAATTATGTTCAATTAGCCACTGTCGAACATATTCTTTATCAAGTTGTTTAAATTCATTATTTATTACAGATTCTTTATACCAGTACCGTGAAGAATCGGGAGTATGAATTTCATCAATAAGTACTATTTTATTATTATATATGCCAAATTCATATTTAGTATCCACAAGAACCAGCCCTCTATCCTCTGCAATTTCTTCACCTCTTTTAAATAACTTAATAGAAATATCAACTAATTCTTCCCATACATTTTTATCAACCAAGTTTTTCTCAATAATCTCTGCAGGAGAAATAGGCATATCATGTTCGCCATGTTCTGCTTTAGTAGTAGGTGTAACTATAGGTTCTTCAAATTTATCATTTTTCTTTAAATTATCGGGAAATTGAATCCCATAAATATTTTTGTTACCTTTTTCATATTCTCTCCAGAGACTACCAGTAATATATCTTCTTACAATTAATTCCACAGGTATAACTTCACAATTTTTCACAATAACAACATTCGGATCTGGTGTGTCTAAAATATGATTATCAATAATATCATCTGTCATACTAAACCAAAAATTACTAATCGACTGAAGAATCTCGCCTTTAAATGGTAATGCCCCAATGATTCTATCAAATGCTGATATTCTATCTGTAGTAATTATTATCCGCTTATCATCAAGAATATAATTATCTCTAACTTTTCCATGATATACTGTTCCAATATTGAAATTTGTCTCTTTTAAACAATATGGGATTTGTCTTTTTATAACTTCGGGGTTCATTTTATTCTCCTTTTTTGCCATTTAATATTTTTCGGTATTTTAAAAAAATTAGCTGGTATTTTACAATTAACTTTTATATCTGTAGCTTCAATTACTTCAATATCTCCATTCTTCAAATATTCCTCTGTTTTCAAAACAATTTTCTTCCAATACCAGACTTTTTTATCAAGCTTGTCTATATACAGCTTAACGCATAATTTCCCTGCAACTCTTCCAATGCCAGCAAATCTTATTCCCATTTGATTTGATAAAATGGAGCCTGCTAATTTCACTTTATTAAAAAAGCCTTCCTTTTTATCCTCTGTTAATTTATTTAAAGAATCCAAAAAAAACATAAGATGATTTGGTTCAACAAATCCTGTATCTTTATCATCTTTAAAAATAAAAATATATTTATTTTTTATATCCACTATCTTTTTCCATTTATTTTTAATTATAACCTGCTTAAACCCCCAGCAGTCCGCATAAAAAAATAAAGAATCATAAATATTATTATTCCTCTTGAAGATATACTTTATAAAAATACTTTTGAAACCATACAATTTTAATTTATCATCAATTTTACCTATAGAATCACAATCTGTAGTAAAAATGGAATCTATTTCAATAATTTTATAATTAGTATCTGATTTAATAGAAACAGTATCAAAAAAATTAATAATTCTATCAATCTCAAGGCTGTCTAAATCAGTCTTTTTTAAATTATTAATTTCCTGAGAAAATGCTTTAGAAAAATTAAAAATCAGGATTAAAAGAATCAATAAGTTCTTGTGCAATACCACAATATTGTTCCGGAGTTAATTTTTTAAAATGCTTTTTTAAATCATCAGAAATATCAAGGCCCTCAATAAATTCAAAATAATTATCTTTAGTGATTTTCGCTCCTCTTGTGGCCTTCTTTAAAATATCATAAGGATTATCATAATTATGAAGGCGCAAAACAGACTGAATAGCTTCTCCTAATATTTGATAATTATTATCAATATCTTCTTTTATTTTTTCCTTATTAATCTCCAATTTGCCCATACCTTTCAGTAAAGATTTATAAGCCAATACAGAATAAGCAAAAATAAGTCCCATATTACGTTCCACTGTAGAATCACTGAGATCTCTTTGCAATCTACTAATTTGCAACTTATTAGCAATACCCATAGCAAGAGAATTAGCAATTGCTAAATTGCCCTCCGCATTTTCAAAATCAATGGGATTAACTTTATGAGGCATTGTGGAACTGCCAACTTCATTTTCTTTCTTTCTCTGTTTAAAATAATCAAAAGAAATATAGGTCCATATATCTTTTGCAAAATCTGATAAAATATTATTTATCTGGCTAATATAAAAAAATAAATTAGCCCAACTATCGTGAGGTTCAATTTGAGTTGTATATAAATTAGGAACAAGCCCCAAAGACTTAACGAAATTTTCGGAAACACTCTTCCAATCTAAAGCTGGCAAAGAATAATAATGAGAATTAAAATTCCCCACAGCTCCATTAAATTTCCCCTTCAAAGGATATGAGTTAATAACTGACATATAATCTTTTAATCTTGCAACAAAATTTATCAATTCTTTCCCTATAGTAGAAGGAACAGCTGGCTGCCCATGAGTGCGCGACAAAATAACAATATCTTTATATTTGATTCCTAATTTATATATATTAAAATACACTTCTTTTAAAATTGGTAAATAAATTTTATTCAATGCATCTTTTATCATTAAATTATATGCAAGATTATTAATATCTTCAGAGGTGCAAAAAATATGAACAAATTCCTTTATATATCCAACCTGCAACAAATCCAATTTATCCCTTATGAAATATTCACAAGCTTTTACGTCATGATTTGTTACTTTTTCAATCTCTTTTATCCTTAAACCATCATCTACATTAAAATTTTCATAAATAAGTTTCAAGCTCTTTTTTTGATCATTATCAAGTTTAAATTCTGTTTTTATATTATCAGTAAAAAAAATTAACCATTCTATCTCAACTTTTATTCGATATTTAAATAATGCCCACTCACTAAAATATTCAAACAAATCTTTTGTTTTAGAATAATATCTTCCATCTATAGGCGATATATTGAACAAAAAACTATTCATTATTTGCTCCTCTCTTTGAAACTTAAAATATAAAAAAAAATCTAAAATGTCAAACCTAAATTATTGAAATTTATTACTAAAACCAATAGAAAAATTATGCTATAAAATATATTTTTGAGGGCATGCTAAAAATCAGTAAAAAAATGAATATTTTTGCAAAAAAATACTCAATACAAAAATGGGGATGACACAATTAACTTGGCATTACTGAAACTTCATTTACATTAAAGATAGAGGATCAAATTTTCAAATTTTTTGCATATTTTTTGAACTATATAAGATGAATAAATAATTAATTTATAGAAAGTATATAACTTCTGTTTTGGAATCATTTGAATAAGCTGTGGGGTGGATAATTATTTATTTTTACATTATATCTTTATCTTTTCCTTTCATAGGTTGTTGTTGGCGTGAACTTTTGTTTTTTTGTTTAATAACATCGGCAATTTAATTTTCAATTTCACTATCTGGTTTTATAACCACAGCAGTGCCATATGCTAAAATTTCAGCTGCTCCTTGCATAACCTGGCTGGTCATAAATCGTAGGCCTATTATAGCATTGGCGTTTTTAGATTGGGCATCTTTTATCATTCGCTCAATAGCTTGTTCTCTTGATGCAGTTAGAAGAGATGTATACTCTTCTATTTCACCACCGAAAAGATTTTTAAACATAGCAATTATGTCCCGGCCAACATTTTTTGCTCTGACAGAATTGCCTTTCACTAATCCCTTGTTTTCTACTATAGTATAACCTTTGATAGATTCTGTTGTGGTTAGTATCATAAATTTTCCTCCTTTTTGTATTTGTCTTTTTTGTTTATATAATGCTTTTCTCTTATTATAGATATTATTAAAATGATAAATCCTAATATCAGGGAAATCAAGCCGATTTTTATAACAATAGGCATTTCTACTTCTTGAAAAATTGTAGTCAAAAGACTATAGATGAAAAAGGTTAAAAGCATTATAATACCCAATGAGATTAAAACCCAGCTTGTTATTCTTTCAATTTTATTGTAGGTTTTAATCCAATAGTAGTTCCATTCTTCCTTTTCAGGGAGTTGTGGTTTTTGTTTCATAATAGCCTCCTCTATTAATGAGTCTATATTTGATAATTGTTGTTTATTTGAGTTATGATTACTTAAGTTGTTCATTGTCTGTTTCCTTTTGGTCTTTTTTATAAATAGAATATAGTTTCTTTTTAATATTATATAATTTTGAACGAACCTGTCCCGTAGTTATGTCTAAAAGATTTGCAATTTCTTTATAGCTGTATCCTTGATAATATTTTAATATTATAAGCTGTTTTTCTGAATCATTAAGAAATTTAAAAATATCTATGTATTCAAAGGAGTTACTATTTTGTGAAGATTGATTATCATCATATTCTACCATTAGGTATTTATATTTTCTATAGAAATCGATGCGTTGATTTTTCAAAATCTGAAAAAAATAAGGGAATAATTTTTTCTGAGTATTAAAAAATGGTAGAGATTTATACAGTTTAAAGAAAGCATCTTGAAGTAAATCCATAGTTTCTTCTTTGTTTTTTGTGTAAGAATAAATAAAATAATATGCAAAATCTTTGAATTCATCAAAAATGATTTTAAAGTAGTATCTTTGTCCATTTAAGCATTTGTCAATAATTTCTTTTTCATTAATCATTAAATAATCCTTTTATCTATTATATACGATGATAAGGATAATTTATCACAAAAAATGTTGTATATAGACCTAATTGGATAATATTTTTTGTACAACTGAGATAAGTTCTTCTATGGTAAAAGGTTTTATTATAATATCTTTGAAGCCATGTTCTTTGTATTTTGCCATTACCGGGTCGTTAGAGTAGCCACTTGTAATAATAGCTTTAATTTGAGGGTCAAATTTTTTCAATTTTTTCATTAATTCTTTTCCATTCATCCCTCCAGGCATTGTTAGATCCATTATAACAAGATCAAATTTTGATTTTTTCTTATATTCTTTTTTATAGATTGATAATGCTTCTTCTCCATTGGAACATGCAAATACATTGAAACCATAAAAACTTAAAGCAGTTTTAATAAATTCTCTGATAGCTTCTTCATCATCTACTACTAATATTTTACCTACTGATTGATTATTTTTTGAAGATTTGTTCGTTAATTTGTCTTTTTCAATAGGTTTATTAGTCACTGCTGGTAAGTAAATAGAAAATATAGTACCTTTATTAACGAAAGATTTAACATTTATAAAACCGTTGTGCTTTTTTATTATGGAATAAACAGTTGTAAGTCCTAATCCATTTCCTTCTTCTTTTGTAGTAAAATAAGGATCAAAAATTTTATTTAAAATTTCTTCTGGTATTCCTACACCTGTATCTTTTATGGTTATTTCTACATAAGGAGAGTGAGTATCAGTAATATGTTTAATCTTTTCGCCTGATACATTATGAGCGGAGATAAATATCTCTCCACCATTTGGCATAGCTTGTATAGAATTAATTAAAAGATTATTGAATACCTGATAGATTTGTCCTTTATCAATATCCACCGGGTATAAATTTTCGTCAAAGGAGAAGGAAAATTTTATATTGCTACCGCTTAATAAAAATTTTGCAGAATCTAAAATGATATTTTTTAAAGAAGCAGTTTTTTTGATAGGCGTTCCACCTTTAGAAAAAGTCAATAATTGTTGGGTAAGATATTTTGCTTTTAGAGTAGCATTTTTAGCAATTTTTATTTTTTCTAAAGCCTTCGGGTTTTGACTAAATAACTGGACAAGTTCTAAATTTCCAAGAATAATTGTTAGTAAATTATTAAAATCATGAGCAATTCCACCAGCCAAAATGCCAATAGATTCCAGTTTTTCCATTTTTTGGCGTTCTCGTTCTGCAATTTTAAATTCTGTTATATCTTTTAAAATAATGACAATACCTGTAATTGTATCATTTTTTGAAATAATAGGAGAGAAAGTTCCACCTATATATTTTTTATTATTATTTTCATCTAAAAGGTAAGTATCTATGGGGAGTTTAAATATTGTCTTTTGTTCTTTTATTTTTTTAAATATATCTTGAATATTAATGTTTTCATTATTTTTTTTTAATGGAAATAAATCGAAGAAATTTTTATTTATAATATCATCTGGTTTTGCCTTTATTATATTGCTGATAGTTTTGTTAGCGAGTAAAATATTTCCTTTAGTATCTGTAGTGATAACGCAATCTCCTATATTTTCCAGAGTAACAGATAATTTTTCTTTTTCTCTGGAAAGATTTTCTTCAGAATTTTTCAATTTTGTAATATCTTCCACTACAATTTCAAAATAATCTACTTCATCGTTTACAGAAACCGATTTTATATTTTCAATAGTATAGATGATTTTCCCGTTTATATTTTTATATTTTTTTTCCAAAGATTTAAAATTTTGAAAAAAATTTGAGCTTAATTTTAAATAATTGAGATCCTCTTCATATAAAAATTCATTGACATTTTTTCCTATAATTTTTTTCGCATTTTCGTACCCCATTAATTTTGCAAAAAAAGGATTTGATTCTATAATCACACCATTTTTATCAATTCTATATAATCCTATAGGTATATCTTCAAAAATTCTTTTATATTTTTGTTCATTTTTTATAAGCTCTATTTCTATTTGTTTTCTATCAGTTATATTCTTTATAATTATGATTACCTGACGATTTAAAAATGGAATAAAAAGGGCTTCCCAAAAATTTTTTTCTTTATTTGTACTAAATTCTAAAGTAAATATTTTTTTGTTTTTAATAGTATTCGTTAATATTTTTTGAATGTTTTTTTTAATTTGTTGTGGAAAGATATATGAAATATTTTTATTATATAAAGAAGAGAGCTTTTTGTAGAAATTGATATTTTTATTATAGTAATATTCTAAAATATTTCCCTGGTAATCAGTTTTCAATAAAATTTCAGGTATAGTTTCAAAAATAGATTTAAGTTCAAAATTTTTTTCTAAAAGTTCTTGCGAACTTAATTCTAATGCTCTTTCAATCAATTCTTTATCATCTTCAAAATCAATATATGTTAGATTGATATCATTTATAAAATATTTTATATTAGGCGGCAGTTCATTAATATTAATAGAATGTTTTTCCAGTTGCCTTTTAAGTAATTTATGTATTTGTTTCATATAAAACAGTTATAGTCATTGTTTGATTATGTAATTTGCTTTTTTCACCAAACTTAAAAGGAGAAAATTCTCCATAAGAATAAAATCCTGTTATATATGTATTTTTACCAAGAATATTACTGACTTCTTCTATTTCTTCTGATGAACGTTGTTTGAGAAGCAGTTTGCGGCCAACACAGCTTATTAAAATAGCAAGGGCATTGTTTTTAATATCAAGAGAAGAGATACTATTTTGTGCAGCAATTCCCGCACCTTCAATAAGTTTGTATAAATTTGATTTCATAAAACGACATAACTTTCCTTCTGGCATATCTCCAGCAAAAGTCATCGAACCATCAGATTCGTTTATGCTTAATACAGTACGTACTATGTTCCCTTTAGAGCTTTTTAAAGCTAATGGGAAAAAAAGAGCAGATGCCGGTAAATTTTTATGATATTTCCCCAGGTAAGCCTTATATAATTCCAGAGCAGGTTTGTTGTCAATGGTATACACTATGTTACCTTTTGATTTTGTGATGAGCCTGTAGGGACCAAATGGTTCCCAACCACCATATGAACCATATCCAATTTTAATATTATCGCCGTAAAAACCAATCCCTGCGATAATATTACTTTCAGGAGGCGCATCTGCTATTATAGTTGTTTTTTGAAATTTATCATAATCTCCTGCTAAGCCGCCTGTTATAGCAACATCATCTGACAAACATGATTTGATGCCCCGTAATAATTTTGAACCGTTTATATTTACGCCTTCGGACAAGATTAATAAATGTTTTAAATTGTTTTGTTCGAGTTTTGATGCTAATTTTTTTCCTGCAGCATAGCTATTTTCTGAAGAATTTACTTTTTCTTTGATTATTTTTATTTTTGTATTACTGAATTTGATTCCAGTAAAAACAACAGTATTTTCAAGGGCATTATTGTTTATTATTTCTCCAGCAGTAGAACAACCAAAAAAATGATTACTCTTAAAAGTATTTGTTACTTCATCATAGAAATTTTCTTTTTCTAAAATAGTTCTGTCTCCAAATATTAAAATAAGATCAAATTTTTCTTTACTTTGCTCTATATCTAATTGATCGCCGGGAAAAAATTTTATAAAATTTTTGATAATCATATTTAATCTTCCTTACCATATAAATAAATTAATAATAAGTTGTTTGTTTGTCAATATTATAAAAAAATGTGACTGGAAAAAAATGAGACATCCGTTAATATTTTTATTCAATAAAAACAGATTAAACTTTTTATTTGAAAATTTTGGGTAAAAATGGTGATAAGAAATTTTTAGTGTAATTAAAAAATAAAAAATAAGTTAATAATTCTTTATGTATTAAAATTTTTGCGGAGAATGAAAATTGCAAAAAATTATGG
>CAYLKS010000019.1:21931-46625 GCA_964384205.1 uncultured bacterium
TGTATTTTCAAATAGATTTATTATAGATTAGAGAAATTATAAAATACTATTGAAAGAGTTTTTTATGTTCCCGCATAATAAAATTTGCTAATTTCAAAAAAATATAAAGAAAAAAGCAAGAATAAAAAAGGAGTGCGTTTGAGATTACACACTCCTTTTATTTTTAATAGGGGGGATTATTAATCTTCAGGTATTTTTATTCCAATATAGAAAGAATCTGAGCCTCTTTTAATTAAGAAGATATAAGCTTTCCCTTTTTTAAGTTTTGCAATGGCTCTTCTATAGTCTTTTATATTTTTTATTTCCATATTGCCAATTTCTTTTATAACATCGCCTTCACGGAGTCCTGTACTGGCTCCTATAGATCTTGGATCTACATTAATAATAACAACTCCTTTTTCATCATTCTCTAATCCATATCGTTGTTTTAATGAAGGAGTTATATTACTAACTTTAATTCCAAGTTGTTCAATAATTTCTGGTTTTATAGCATCAGAATCAGATGCTAATACTTCATCTTTGTTCATTTCTTCTAATTTTACATCAAGTTTGATAGTTTTTCCATTTCTAATAATTGTTAATGAAACTTTATCTCCAGGATTTTTAGAACCTATGATATTTTTGAGCTGGAAAGAATTTTCGATTTTTTGATCATCTATTTTTACAATAACATCTTTTTCTTTAATACCAGCTTTATCTGCAGGAGATTTATCTACAACACTTTGAACAAATGCACCGTTTTGGCTTTTTAAATTTAGAGCTTCTGCTAATGCAGGAGTAATATCTCCGATTTTTACGCCGAGCCACGGTCGTACTACATATCCTTTATCAATTAAGTCATGCATTACTTTCATAGCAGTATTAATAGGAATTGCAAAACCGATTCCCTGGTTACCGCCTGAACTGGATACAATAGCAGTGTTAATACCTATGAGTTCACCTTTTAGATTTATCAGGGCTCCACCGCTATTGCCCGGGTTGATAGCAGCAGATGTTTGAATATAATTTTCGAATTTATCATAATTGCCGAAGATAGGATTTCTTCCTTTAGCACTTATGATTCCTTGAGTTACTGTATGTCTTAAGCTTTTGCTAAAAGGAGAGCCAATTGCCAGTACCCATTCTCCGATTTTTAATTTATCAGAATCTCCAATTTTTATAGGTTGTAAATTTTTATAATCTACTTTTAGAACAGCAATATCGAAATCTTTTGATTTACCGATTAATTTTGCTTCAATTTCTGTACCATCAAATAATGTAACTTTAATAGAATCAGCATGTTCGACAACATGATTATTAGTTAGAATATACCCTTTTTTATCAACAATTACTCCGGAACCTAAAGCATGGGCTTTTCTTGGACCTGGGTTGTAAGGAATGCCGAAAAAATCTCTGAAAAAATCATCTAATAAAGGATTAGTATAATTATTAGTTTTTATTAACTGAGTAGTTGATATTGTAACAACAGAAGGAAGAGCATTGTTTGCAGCATTAGTGAAAGCGGAATTAAGTTGTTCAACAAAATCATTATCTATTTCTTTTTTTTCATAATTAGCTACAGAATTATTATCCTGAGCATATTGTTTTTTTGTTAAATCGAAATTGCCAGAAATTACCAGTCCAATTATGATTCCGATTGAGATTATACCCACCACACTCAGTCCTTTAAATAAATTTCTCATTTCCACCCTCCTTTTTTGTAATTGGCGTGTTGTTTATTTCAATTTGAGGAAATTTTCTTATTTTTATTAGTTAATAACAATAATTTTATTTTGTTTGTTCCATAATTTTAATATTACTTGACTTTTTTGGTAATTTTATTTACATTAATAATGTTAATTAAATGAATTAACATTCCAAAATGGAGGATTTATGA
Organism: uncultured bacterium; assembly: GCA_964384205.1. Taxonomy (GTDB): domain Bacteria; phylum JAGOEH01; class JAGOEH01; order JAGOEH01; family CAYLKS01; genus CAYLKS01. The sequence goes on from CAYLKS010000019.1 coordinate 23,808, forward strand.
AGAAGTTTTTGTTTATGATTGGTGTATTTTTTTATGTAGCAACTTTGTTGTCTGCATATCAAAAAAAGACAGAATTGGTCAATCCCTTTATAGGCACTGGAGGGCATGGACATACTTATCCTGGCGCTACTTTGCCTTTTGGTATGGTGCAATTATCGCCTGATACAAGATTGTCTACCTGGGATGGATGTTCTGGATATCATTATTCAGATAGTTCTATTATTGGATTTTCTCATACTCATTTGTCCGGAACTGGTATTTTAGATTACGGCGATATATTGATAATGCCTATAGTTGGTGATGTTATGTTAGATCCTGGAACACCTGATAAACCAGATTCTGGTTATAGATCTCGCTTTTCTCATAAAAATGAAAAGGCAAGACCTGGATATTATAAAGTTTTTTTAGATGATTATAAAGTAGGTGTAGAATTAACCGCTACTTATAGAGTTGGTTTTCATAAATATGTTTTCCCAAATTCTAAAAAATCTCATATTTTGTTAGATTTAAAACATAGAGATAAAGTATTAGAATCTATGTTAAAAGTTGTGAGTGATACTGAGGTAGTAGGGTATAGAATTTCAAGATCATGGGCTGATTCACAGTTTGTATTCTTTGCAGCAGTTTTTTCTAAACCTATAAAAAATTATACTATTTTTATTGATAATAAAGCAATTGATGGAAATTCAGCAGAAGGAACAAATATAAAATTAGTTATTGATTATAAAACGAAGAAAAATGAGCCTATATATGTGAAGGTTGCAATATCTCCTGTTAGTATTGAAGGTGCCAGATTAAATCTGGCAAATGAACTTCCAGGGTGGGATTTTAATGGTACTGTTAAAAAAGCAGATGATATTTGGGAAAAAGAATTAAATAAAATTGAAGTATTTGGAAAAGATAAAAATGATTTGATTAATTTTTATACTGCTTTGTATCATGCTTTAATTGTTCCGAATATATATACTGATGTTGATGGTTCTTATAGAGGAATGGATTTCCAAATTCATAAAGCAATTGGTTTTGATTATTATACTGTATTTTCACTATGGGATACATTTAGGGCAACTCACCCATTATATACAATTATTGATAGGAAAAGAACAGTCGATTTTATTAAAACTTTTTTGATTCATTATAAACAAGGTGGTAAATTACCAGTCTGGGAATTATCTTCTAATGAGAGTAATGTTATGATTGGCTATCATTCTATTCCTGTTATTGCAGATGCTTATATGAAGGGGATCAGGGATTTTGATATTTTTACTGCTTTTGAGGCTATGAAACATAGTGCGAATTTAGACGAATTTGGATTGAAATATTATAAAAAGTATGGTTATATTCCATCCAGTAAAGAAGGGGCCGGTGTTTCTAAAACTTTAGAATATGCTTATGATGATTGGTGTATTGCAGAAATTGCAAAAACAATTGGCAAAGAAGAAGATTATAAAACTTTTATAAAAAGAGCTCAATATTATAAGAATTTATTTGATTCTGAAACTGGATTTTTTAGACCAAAATTTAATGGAAGATTTAAAGAACCTTTTGATCCTAAAGAGGTTTCTTTTAGTTATACTGAAGCAAATGCATGGCAGTATAATTTCTTTGTTCCTCATGATGTGAGTGGACATATTAAACTATATGGTAGTGTTGAAAAATATGAAAAAAAACTTGATCAATTATTTTCAGAATCTTCTGATCTAAAAGGAATTGATCAACCAGATATTTCAGGACTTATTGGACAATATGCGCATGGAAATGAACCCAGTCACCATATTATTTATTTATACAATTATGTTGGCAGCCCATGGAAGACAGCAGAAAGGGCCAGATTTGTTATGAAAAACTTTTATAAGAATTCACCTGACGGTTTGATTGGTAATGAAGACTGTGGACAGATGTCTTCCTGGTTTGTATTAAGTTCAATGGGATTTTATCCTGTATGTCCTGGAAAAACTACATATGAAGTAGGTTCTCCTTTATTTGATTCTGTTTTTATACATCTTGAAAATGGGAAAACATGTAAATTAATTTATCATAATAATAATGATAACAATATTTATGTTGATAAGATGAAAATTGATGGTAAAGATTATTTAAAATCTTATATTGATCACTTTGATTTAATCGATGGCAAAAGAATAGAATTTTTTATGAGTAATAATCCATCGAAATCATGGGGTATTAAAAATGGTGATATTCCTGTAAGCGAAATAACATCAAATTTTATAACTATAAATCCTTATGTAAAGAAAGGAGCACGTTCTTTTTCTGATTATACAGAAGTTGAGCTTGCAACTATTGAAGAAGGTTCAAAAATTTATTATTCTTTGGGTAATGAACTTCCAACTTTAAAATCTAAAGTTTATAAAAAGCCGTTTAAAGTTAATAAATCAACAATAGTTAAATTTTTTGCTTACAAAAATGGTAAAAAAAGTCATATAGATGAAGCAGATTTTTTTGTAGTTCCTGTTGATTGGACAATTAAATTGGAACATCCATATTCTCAACAATATCCTGCTGGAGGACCAAATTCGTTAATAGATGGAATAAGAGGAGCGAATAATTTTAGAACCGGTGATTGGCAGGGATATCATGGTGTGGATTTATCTGCTATTGTTGATATGCATAAAGAAAAAGAAGTATCTGAGATTAGAATAGGTTTTATTCAGGATATGAGATCATGGATTTTTATGCCTGAATATGTTGAATTTTATATTTCTGTAGATGGAAAGAATTTCGAAAAAGTTGGTGAAATGAAAAATGATATTCCTGAAAGAGAAGCTGCTTCTATTGTAAAAGATTTTTATGTTAAATTTAGACCCCAAAAAGCAAGATACATCAAAGTTTTCGCTAAAAATAGAGGTGTTTGCCCACCATGGCATTTAGGTGCTGGTGGTACAGCATGGCTTTTTGCGGATGAAATTATAGTGAAATAAATAGAAAAAGGGCAGATTAGAAAAATCTGCCCTTTTTTATATTGCTAAATTTTTTTTTATTGGAATAGTTTTAAATAATTTTTTACATATTCTTTTGCAGAAGTATTCCATGAATAATCTTTTTGCATGCCATTTTTGATAATTTGTTCCCATATTTTTTTATTTTTATAAGTGTCGAGAGCTTTAATAATTGTGCTATATAATTCATCCGAAGAATAGTTCTGGAATTTAAATCCTGTACCGGTTACATTGTTATTATCAATGGTTATATTTTCTATTGTATCATCAAGCCCGCCTGTTGCTCTTACTATTGGTACAGTACCATATTTTAAACTGTACATTTGGTTTAACCCACAAGGTTCATATAAAGAAGGCATTAGAAACATATCAGCGCCAGCTTCTATTTTATGGGCAAGTTCATTATTATAGCCAATATATAAACCTACTTTTTCTGGAATTTTTTCTTTTATTTCTTTAAAGAAATTTTCATATTTAACATCTCCTGAACCGAGAATTGTGAAGTAGACATCATTATTGTTTAGAATATCTTCTAAAATTGGCATTAATATGTCAATTCCTTTTTGAACAGTTAATCTTGTTATCATTCCAATAACAGGGATGTCCTTTTCATACTTTAACTTGAAATATTTCAATAAATCTTTTTTGCAGGTATTTTTACCGGATAATTTTTTGATACTGTAATTTTTTGCAATAATAGGATCAGTTTCTGGATTCCATTCACTATAATCAACACCATTTAATATTCCTATTAATTTATGGCTTACACTTTGCAAAATACCTTCAAAACCATGACCATATTCTGGGGTTTGAATTTCCTGAGCATATTTTTTACTAACTGTAGTGACCAGATCTGAATAAACGATACCTGCTTTTAGAAAACTAATTTTTCCATAATATTCAATGCCGTTGATATTGAATATTTCCCATGGAAGTCCAGTTAAAGGCATATCAAAATGCCAAAATAATCCTTGATATCCAATATTATGTATTGTGAAAACAAATTTTGTATTTGCAAAAAAATCTTCATACATTTTTAAAACTTTTATATAAGCAGGGATAAGTCCTGTTTGCCAGTCGTTTATATGTATTATATCAGGTTGAAAATTCATTTTTATAAGGCTTTCTATTACCGCTTTATTGAAAAATATAAACCTTTCTGCATTGTCAAGATAATCTCCATCTTTTGAACCATATAATCCTTCTCTAAAAAATAAATCATTATTTTTTATAAAAAAGATTTCAGTATTGCCAAGTAAGCTTTTATTTAATTCACATGGACGCATATAGTTTAGAATGGGGATTTCTAAATTTTTAAAGACATTTTCTAAATTAGGGACATTCTCAGAGATAGATTTATATTGGGGAGTAAAGATTTTCACTTCATGCCCTAATTTTTTTATAGCTTGAGGCAAAGCACCGGACACATCGGCAAGTCCACCTGTTTTAGAAAAAGGAGCAACTTCAGAACTAACAAATGCAATTTTTAATTTTTTATTCATAAAACCTCCAATTTTATTTATTAACCTTTTATTACACCTAAAGGTATTAATTTTGTTACTTTTTTTGCCAATTTATTTTTATCTGTAATTTCAATAATTTGATCAATATCTTTATACGCACCTGGAGATTCTTCTGCTATACCTCTTCTTGAAGCTGCTTTTATATATATTTTATGTTCTAAAAGCTCTTTTCTTATTTCATCTCCTCTAAATTTTTTTAACGCTTGATGTCTCGATAATTGCCTCCCTGCGCCATGAGCACTTGAACCAAAACTTTTTTCTAATGCTTCTACAGTTCCCACAAGAACGTATGAAGCAGTTCCCATACTTCCGGGGATTAATACAGGTTGTCCAGCTGTTTTGTATTTATCCGGAATGGCCGGATGCCCGGCTGGAAATGATCTTGTTGCACCTTTTCTGTGAACAATTAATTTTTTTTCTTTGCCATCAATGTTATATTTTTCTATTTTTGCTATATTATGAGCAACATCATAAAGAGTTGTTAATTTTGTTTTATTACCAAAAACTTTTATAAAGCTTTGTCTTACAAAATGAGCTATAATAAATCTATTAGCCCATGCAAAATTTGCTGCTGCTGCCATTGCTGAAAAATACTGTTTTGCAATATCTGTTTGCATAGGAGCATATATTAAATCTTTTTCCGGAAGGCTCCGCATTATTTCAGGAAATTTTGTTTCCATTCTCTGTAGATAATCAGAACACACCTGATGACCAAGTCCACGAGAACCGCAATGTATAGATACAACTATTTGATCAGTATCAACAATACCAAATATATTTGCTATTTTTTTATTATATATTTCTTTTACTATCTGGACTTCTAAAAAATGATTTCCAGCGCCTAAAGTTCCAAGTTGGTTTTCTCCTCTTTTTTTTGCATTTTTTGATACATTATCTGGATTGGCATTTTTTATATAGCCGGATTCTTCTGTTAGTAGATAATCAGCTTCTTCTCCATAGCCGTTTTTATATGCCCAATATGCTCCTTCTTTTAATACATCATCCATTTGTTTTTTATTTAGTTTTATTTTTGAATGACTGCCGACACCTACAGGAACATGTTTATATAAGGTATTTAATAACAGTTCTATTTTAGGCATTACATCTTTATAAGTTAGATTTGTTATTAACATTCTAACCCCACAATTTATATCAAAACCTATTCCACCAGGAGTAATAATTCCATTATCAAAATCAAAAGCAGCAACTCCTCCTATTGAAAATCCATATCCTTTATGAGCATCTGGACATAGTATAGAATATTGTTGTATCCCTGGCAGATATGTGGCTACATTTATCCCTTGTTCTAAAGCACCATCTTCAATTATACTTTGAAGTATTGTTTTATTTGTAAAAATTTTTACAGGCACCTTCATATTGTTAGTTTTCTCAATTGTATATTCATAATGCCCTGTTTGTTTTATTTTTATATCTTTCATAATATACTCCACTTATATATCTAATACAAACTGAAAGTATTTTCTTTCGTTTTTTAAGTTTACTTCAAATTCACTTAATGTTATTGCTTTAATTCCTGTGTATATAATCAGACTGTCTGCTTTTGTATAATTTATTGAGGCATTAATTTTTTGATTATTTGTTATTATAATATCTTTTGCTTCTATAGGAATTAATAGTTCTGTATCTAATAAGAAAATTTGGTGTTCTATGAATTTATATAAAAGAAAATCCAGATTTTTAGCATTTATTTCTATTTTTTTTGTAATATAATTTTTGGGAGTTTGCCTATTTATCCATAGCTTTTTTAAAGCATAGAGAGTATTTATAAAAATTTCTTTTATAGAATCACCATAGACCCTTATTTTTATATCAGCTGGATGGGGAAATCTTCTAAATTTAATTTTTTTCATTTAAAAAACCTGTTTAATTAAATGTAATTCTTTTTAGAAGAGATGTCAAGAGATTTTAAAATTCTATTAATGAAAAATTTTACTTTATATTGTTTTGGTTAAATATTTCTATAATTTTATTTATATTGTTTTTTGTTATTGGTTTTTCGAAGATAAAGTGTAAATTTAATTTTTCAAATTCTGATTTTAATTCTGAATTTGATTTGATAAGTACTCCAATAATATATTTTTGTTTCTGTTGAATTTTGTGATATAATTCTATACCTGTTATATCTGGGAGTTTTTCATCTAATATTAGAATATCATAATTATTTTCGGTTAAATTTTTTATAAATTCATTGCCATCTTTTGCAATTTTGAAATTTAGATTGAAGTTGTGGAGGATAGTTTTGAGAAATTCTTGATTAATAATGTTATCTTCTCCAATTAATATATTGGGAATTTTGTCTATTTTATTTTCTGTCGGTATTTCATCTGAGGAATCAATTTTATTGATGAGGTCTTTTATTTTATAGAACATTTTTTCAATGAAAAACATATTGAAGTCATCTTCATATATTTCAACATAAAGTTTTCTGATTGGGTCAGCAATTTCAAAATCGCAGTTTTCTTTTGCGAAATTATGTAAGTTTTTTATTGATGTGCGAAGTTGTGAATATTTTTTATTTTCAAGGTTGTATTCAATTTCTTTTATTATTTCTTTTAGTATTTTTATTTTATTTTCTTTCATTGTTATCTCCTTTTTTAGGATTATAATAAAATTTTGGTAGTTGTCAATATATAGTTTCCAATATAATTGAAACAATTTTTTCTTTTAGTAGTTTAACTATAAAAATTTGGTATTTGTGTTTGACTTTTTATTTTAAAAGTATTAAATAAGAGAACAAGAATCAACAATGTTGGGTAAGTTTTAATTTAAAAGGAAGGTAAAAATGACAGAATTAGATCCTTATAAAATACAGAAGGAATTATCTGAATTTATAAAGAAGAAATATGGTAGCGATGCAGTACCATTTGTTGATGTTGATGATTCAGATAAACAAGAGCCATATTACAGAGATGAAGATTATCCGGATATAGATTTTGATATTACACCAAAGGAATTATCAGCTTATTTGGATAAATATGTTATTAATCAAAAGGAAGCTATTGATATTTTATCTACAAAAGTTTGCACGCATTTTCATAGAATTAAATATTTGAAGACTCATCCCCATGCTAGTAGAAAATTGATCGGTAATGTAAAAAATAATATTTTAATGATAGGACCAACAGGAGTTGGTAAAACTTTTATCATCAAATTAATTGCAGATAAATTAGGAGTTCCTTTTGTTAAAGCAGATGCAACTAAATTTAGTGAAACAGGTTATGTAGGAAAAGATGTGGAGGATATTATACGCGATTTAGTAAAAGAGGCTGATGGTAATATAAAGCTTGCAGAGATTGGAATTGTTTATATTGATGAAATTGATAAAATAGCATCAAGTAGGAATTTAGCTGGTCCGGATGTCTCTCGAACTGGGGTTCAGAGGAATTTATTAAAATTAATGGAAGAAACAGAAGTAAATTTGAAGGTTCCACATGACATTGCTTCACAGATGGAAGCTTTAATGGAGATTCAAAGATCCGGTAAGCTCAAAAAGGAAAAAATTAATACAAAAAATATTTTGTTTATTGTTTCAGGTGCTTTTGATGGTCTGGCAGATATTATTAAAAGAAAAAAGAGTAAGCAGGGTATAGGTTTTACAGGGAGTTTGACTTCTGAAAAAGAAAAAGTTGAGTATATAAAATTAGTAGAAAATGATGATTTGATTGAATATGGTTTTGAGTCGGAATTTATTGGTAGATTACCGGTTAAAACTGTTTTGAATTATTTGACGGAAGATGATTTATTTCAGATTTTAAAAAATCCTGAGAGTAGTATAATTAATTCTAAAAAATTAGATTTTGCATCTTATGGAATTAATATAAAATTTACAGACGATGCGTTGCGATATTATGCTAAACTTGCAGCTAAGGAGAAAACAGGAGCAAGAGCATTAGTCAGTGTTATTGAAAAATCTTTGATTAATTACGAAAAAGAATTACCTTCTTATGATATTAAGGATTTTTATGTTACATTAGAGATTGCCCAGAATAGTAATGTGGAAATTAAAAAAGTAAAATTTCTATCTGCTTTATATAAGTTTATTGATGAATATCAAAATACATATAATATAACAATGGAATTTACAGATGATGCCAGAAAATATCTTTATGAAAAATCAGATGAGATTGAAGATGTTTTAGAGTATTTGCATAATATTTTTAAAGGCTATGAATATGGACTAAATTTATTGAAATTAAATAAATTTACTATTACAGGAGAAGTTATTTCTAAACCTCAAGAATATTTAACCTCTTTGATAAAAAAGAGTTATGAAAAATAGTTTTTTGTGGTTTTTGCTATTTGTGCTTATAAATATTTCTTATGCTAAAAATAATATTTTAATTTTAACTATTGATACATTTAGACCAGATTTTTTGACCTGTTATAATTCAAGTAGTATATCTAAAACCCCTAATATTGATAGAATTGCAGAAGATGGTGTTTTATTTACGAAGGCGTATTCTACTACTGCCTGGACTTCTCCGGGATTAATTTCTGTTTTAACAGGGATGTATCCGACTGTACATAATGTGACTGCACGGGGAAAATCGATTCCAGATAGTTTAACCACTGTTTTTGAATATTTTAAAAGATATGGATATGTATGTGAAGATATTTCTTATTTGACTGTTATACAAAATTTTTCAAATTTAGGGCTTGATAGAAGCTATAAAAATAGAGATAAGTATCTACAAAATAATAATGAAATTTTATTCAAGTATATAGAAGAGTATGATAATGAGAATCCTTTTCTTTTATGGTTTCATCATAGAGATTTGCATTTGCCGTATGAATATGATAAAAAATATTTAATTTCTGATTTTGATGATTTTTTAAAGCCAGATTCTATTTTCAGGAATAAATTTCAAAAGATTACAACAATGCCAACAATTCACTATGATGAGATAAAGTTTGCCCCCTCTGATGTTAATTGGATAAGAGAGCTTTATGCTGGCCAGATTAGGAAGCTGGATAAAGAAGTTATAGGTCCGTTAATTACATTATTGAAAGAAAAAAAAATTTATGATAGTACATTAATAATTATTACAGCAGATCATGGAGAGGAGCTATTAGAACATGGTTTTGTAGGACATGGTTCTACTTCATTAAAGAGTAAATTATATAATGAAATTTCTCATATACCGTTGATAATAAAATTCCCCGGGAATTTATATAAAAATCGAAGAATTGATGTAAATGTTTCTCAAATTGATATATTTCCTACTTTGATTGATTATTTTCATCTGGCACCTGTTAATGATTTGCAGGGGATTTCTTTAATGAAGATTATAAAAAATACTAAATTATATAAAAATAGATTATTATATGCTGAAACGAATCTCGGAGGTTACCAGGCTAAAAAATATATGCTTAAAACATATTTAGAGGCAATTTTTGATAAAAGCTATAAATTAATTCGTATTTCCAGTCCAGATACAATATATTTTGAATTGTATAATGAAGAAGAGGATTCTTTAGAACAGCTCAATATTATTGATAGAGTCCCAAATATTGCAAAAAAATATGAATTTTATTTAAATAAAATAAACTCAGAATGCCATATATTGGCTAAAAAATTTAAGAGTGAAAAAAAGAATGTAATCTCTGGAATAAAATTAAAAAAACCAATTATTTTAATACCGCAGAATAGTGATCATATAAAATTTAGTAGTTTCAATGGTGCTATAAAGGGAGAATGGACAGGCCCTGATTCTATATGGTATATATTAGAATATAGAGTAGGATCTGGAAAACTTCAGATGAATGGTAAGTTTAGAGTTTTTGGGAACAGACATAATTTTGGACCTTTTTATAAAGGCTTGTGGAATACATTATCTAAGTATAATCCATGGATTTTTTATGTGTATCCAGAGGGACACCCAGAATTAAAAAGTAGAAGATTGATTTTTTATATAGATCCTGTGAATAATAAAAAAGCTGGGATAGTGGATAATGTTGTTAATTTTTTTATATCATCTCGAGAAATTATAACGCCTTTTTTAACACAGTCTTTTGTTTTTTCAAGATATTTTTTAAGTATTTTATTTATTTTTAGCATCACTTATCTATTATTTTTGATAAAAAAAGAGACAGATAAGAGGAAAAAATTGGGGCTGTATTTTTTATTTTTATCTCTATTTTGTATTCAACTTCTTTTTTATACTTTGGGAATTGTTCCTTTGTTTTGGGAATATCTTTATAGAACATTGGGAGTTAAAATTAATTTTTATTTTCGTTATTTTAGTGTCTCTCTTTTTGTTTTGTTTTTTGGTTATATCTTATATAAGATTAGACAATTATCACTTAAATATAAACTTTATTATATTGCTTCAATAGGAATTTTATTTATAGCTTTTTGGACTATAAAAGTTCCAGCCACATATTTTCATTTGTTTGTTTATTTTATAATTTCTATGTCGTTTTATAATTTTGTCGGTTTCTATAAAAATTTTAAAAATAGATATTTATATTTTATAGGATTATTTTTAATTGGTTTATTTGATGAGTTGATACAATTTTATTTACCAATTAGATATTTTGGGTTTGATGATATTATTGTAAATGAATTAGCTATATTATCTGGTATTATTTCAGGAAGTATTTTATATGTCTATTTTAATACAAGACATTAAAGCAGTTCAGTTATGAAAGATATTAAAGCAATAGATGTTGTTAAATTTCTTGATAATTATATAGTTAATCAGGAACAAGCTAAGAAATTTTTAGCTATTGCTATGCGAAATAGATGGCGAAGGTTGCAAATAGATGATGATATTAGAAATGAAATTAGGCCGGATAATGTTTTATTGATTGGTTCTTCCGGTGTCGGGAAAAGCGAGCTTGTTAAAAGATTAGTGCAGTTTTTTAATGTGCCTTTTGTGAAAATAGATGCTTTTTTATATACAACAAGCACTTTTGGTGAAAATATTAAATTTATTTTGGAGCAACTTGTTAAGAGTGCGATGGAGAAAAAGACAATTTATAAAGGAACAGATATAAGAGGATATTCTAAGGAGTTGATAGATGAAACTATTAATGATGTTCAAGAAAATGGGGTTGTTTTTATAGATGATATTGATAAATTGATAATGAATGTGTTTGTTGATAATGAATTGAAGAATATCAAAGAAGGTATCCAACGGGAGCTTTTGCCTTTATTGGAAGGAGCAACAGTTTATACAAGCTTTGGTCCGATTTCTACAGATTTCATTTTATTTATTGGAGCAGGGGCTTTTAATAACAGTTCCCCTTTAGATTTGATTCCAAGTTTACAGAGTAGATTTTCTATTGTTGTAGAATTAAATGATTTATATGCAAAGGATTTTGAGAAAATATTGCTGTCAGGCAAATATTCATTGATAAACCAGTATATTGAATTGTTTAGAACTGAAGGAGTAAAATTAAGCTTTTCTAAAAATGCGATAAAGAAAATTGCATATTATGCGGAGAAAGCAAATGAGTTATTAGAATATACAGGTGTAAAAAGATTGCACTCTATTTTTAATATATTATTAGAGGATTTTTTATTTGAGCTTCCTGATTGTAAAATGCAGAAGATAAAAATAACTGAACGATATGTTAGAACAAAATTAGACAGTTTATTTCAGAATGAAGATATTACTAAATATATTTTGTGATTTTTAGGAATGGTTATTATTTATTTTGAAGTCATTGAGTTAGGTTTTATCTTGTAATGGAAATTAATTTGCAAAAAAATTTTATTTTTGAGATTTTTTTATTGACAAAAGGTTTGTTTTTTATATAATAGATTGTTATTTAATTAAGGCAATTAAACTTAAGGTGAGTTATATGAATTTATTAAAAAACAAAAAAGTTAATTTGGCAGTTGGCATTATTTTTAGTGCCTTTTTTTTGTATTTGGCTGTAAAACAGGTCAATTTTAGAGAGTTTTTTATTTCTATTAAGAATGTTAATATCTGGATATATTTATCTTCATTGTTTGCTACATTTTTAGCTTATTATTTCAGGGCTTTGAGATGGAAAATTTTGTTACGACCTATTGGCGAATTTAAAATTAGTGAATTGTTTGGTTCTTTGATGATAGGATTTATGGCTAATAATATTTTTCCTGCTCGAGCAGGTGAATTTTTACGTGCTTATTCTTTAGGTAAAAAATTAAACATAAGCTCTGTTTCTTCCTTTGGTACTATTGTATTAGAAAGAATTTTAGATGGTATAATACTTGGTGGTTCTTTAATTTATAGTATTTTGTTTTATCCTTTTCCGGAAATTTTAAAAAGAGTTACCTATTTAGTTTTAGTTGGATATATTTTGCTATTAGTAATCTTTTTCATGTTTCAACGAAATCCTATAAGGACGTCCAGGTTAATTTTGAATATTTTTTTCTTTGTGCCTGAAAAGTTTAAAGTAAAAATTAGAAATATATTAGACTCTTTTATTGAAGGTTTTAAGATATTAAATAGTACTAAAGATTTGATTATTGTATTTATTTATTCTATTTTGGTGTGGTTATCAAGTGCTTTAATAATTTACGTGGTACTTCTGGCTGGAGGTTTTGTTGAATCTTATAACTTAACTTTTGTTAGTTCTATTGTTGTTCTTGCTATTTGTGCTGTGGGGACATTGCTACCAGCCGCACCCGGTTATATTGGTACTAGCCAATATTTCACAATCTTATCTTTGGAAATTTTTGCAGTAACTCAAACAGATTCTCTTGCTTTTTCTGTTTTACATTTTATTTCGCAATGGCTTCCAGTTAACATATTAGGCTTTTATTATTTTTACACGCATCATATAAAACTTGAGAGTATTAAGGATGAGTAAGCTATTATTGGTTTTGCTATTTTCTATTATATTTAAATTTTATTTTAAAGTTTTGTATTTTAAGACAAAATTATTTATTATATCTCCTCATTTGAGAGAAAAAGATGCTAAAAAAGTACAATCTTTTTTCAGATTATTTACTACTGCCAATTTTGGAAATTTTTTACTTGATATTGCGATATTTTTTATAGTTACTCGAATTATTTTAAATATTTCTAAAATTGTTATTTTTGATGCATTATTAATCTCTGTTTATATAAAATATGTTATTGTTGGTTTATTTTTACTATTTGTTTATTTAATATTATTTTTGTTTTATCAGCTTATCTATTTTGTTTTTTACAAAATTGACAGTCTGGAATTAAATAGCACAGAAATTGGATTTTTGAATTTTGTATTTGGAATTTTTTTCCCAATTTTTAAATTGATCAATTATTTTTTGTATATAATGAAAAAAATATTCAAAATCGATTTAGAACTGGACGATGTTTATAATTTAGAAAATGTTATTAAAAGGAAAGAAGTTTTTGAAGAAGAAGAGGAAATGATAAATTCTATATATGAAATGAATGAAACATATGTTAAGGAAATTATGGTTCCGAGGATAGATGTTGTAGGGATAGATATTAATTCTTCATTAGATGAGATTGTTAATATTGTAAAAGAAAATGGACATTCGAGAATGCCAGTATATGATGATAGTATTGATAATATTATTGGCATTTTATATGTTAAAGATTTATTTATTGCAATATCAAAATCTAAAAATTTTGATATAAAGAGTATATTAAGAGAACCCTTTTTTGTCCCCGAAGTGAAGAAGATATATGATTTATTGAAAGAATTTCAGGCGAAAAAAGTTCATATTGCAATTGTTGTTGACGAGTATGGAGGAACAGCTGGACTTATTACTCTTGAAGATATTTTAGAAGAAATTGTTGGAGAGATTCAGGATGAATATGATGAGGATGAATTTTCTTATAAGCAACTTGATAATAATGTATTTCTAATCAAAGGTTCGATGAATATAGATGATGTCAATGAAATTTTAAATATAGATTTGCCAGCGAAGGATTATGATACTATTGGCGGATTTATATATGATTTGTTGGGTTCTATACCAAAATCTAAGCAGAAGATTGTATATGAAAATATTATTTTTATTATAGAAGAATTAAAAGGTCAAAGAATTAATCTGGTAAAAGTAATAATAAACAATAATAAGAATAATGAGAAAGCCTAATAGGAGTTTATAAATAAAAATGAATTTTTTATTTTTTATGTTTATTTTTTTGGGAACTTTTTATATGTCAATTTCTTAAAAATGGAAATGCAAGGAAAAGTTTATTCTATTCGAGGTAATACATCTATAATAAAGGCTGAAGATGATAAGTTTTATAAAGGAATTTTGAAGAGTTCATTGCCAAGGACTAATGAATCTATTTTAGCTGTTGGAGATATTGTTGAAATTTATATTGTTGATGAAGAGACTGCTCATATAGTAAATGTATTGCCAAGAAAGAATAAAATTGCGCGGCCGGATCCTCATGATAAAGAAAAAATTTTGGTTATGGCATCTAATATTGATCAGATTTTACTTATTTCGAGTTTTAAAAATCCAGATTTTAATCCTGGTTTTATTGATCGTTTTTTGTTGTATTCTTTTAGAGAAGATATAGAGCCTATATTGGTTATTAATAAATATGATCTTGTAGATGTAGTGCCTGAGAGTGTTAAAATTTATCAGCAAGAATTTGATGTATTGTTTGTTTCAGCAGAGACAGGTATGAATTTAGATTTACTAAAAGAAAAAATTATTGGTAGGACAAGTTTATTAGCAGGTGCCAGTGGGGTTGGCAAAAGTACTATTATAAATAAATTATTTCCTGGCATTAATGTAAAAGTGGACAAAAAGAATGTTAAAATTGTTAAAGGTCGTCATGTTACTTCATATACAACTATTTATGAGTTAGATAAAAATACATTGATTATAGATTCTCCTGGTATCCGGAAAATAAAAATGGATATGATGGACCCGCTTGAGGTACAATGGTATTTCCCTGAAATAGATAGGTTGTCTCATTATTGTAAATTTTCTAACTGTCTTCATTTATCTGAGCCTGAATGTGCAGTAAGAACAGCGGTAAAAAATGGAGAAATATCACAGCTTCGTTATTCATCTTATTTAAGAATTTTGAATGAAATTTTAAATTATATTAAAAACAAAGGAGTTTAATTATGTTGAGGGTAGAATGTCCTAATTGTGAGACCATTTTAGATTTTGATTATAATGTAAAATTGGGTAAAGTTTTTAATTGCCCTGATTGTGGTACGGAATTGGTTGTAATTAATGTTGATCCAATAGAAGTAGATTATTATTATGGAGAAAATATAGAGGAAGATATTAAAGATAATTATGATGAATATCCAGAATTATATGAAGAAGAGGAATATCATTATGGTTATCGTAATAATTTAATTGATTATGATGATTTCGACGAATAAAAGAAAAATTTATTTTATTGGTGATAGAATAAATAGGCATAGTATAATATCCGTTTCTGCTATTATTGAGAATTCAAAGTATGGTAAAAATTTTGTATTAGAATTTTATAATTTTGATGATAATTTTTCTACCATAGAAGATAATTCTTTTATTTTTTTTTCGTTTTTTAGTGGGCAATTGCCGCAAGTATATAATATTTTGTTGAAATTAAAATCTCGGCTAAGTAATATTGTAGCAATAGCAGGGGGACCACATCCTTCAGGAGCCCCCTTTTTAACCCTTAAGCTTGGATTTGATTTTGTGATAAAAGGTGAAGGAGAAATTTCTATACCTATTTTTCTTGGAGCTTTATTAGGAGATAAAGATTTTAAAGATGTTCCTGGACTTGCTTATAGAAACGGGGATAATTTTGTTTTGAATGATATGCCACCACCTGTTGATCTGGATAATACATATAGTTGTTCTAAATCTTTTGGTTCATGCTTTCCTTCAGAGATAACAAGAGGATGTTTTTTTGCATGTAAATTTTGTCAGGTTTCAAAATTATTTGGTGTTATTCCAAGACATAAATCTGTAGAAAAGATTCTTGAGACAATTAAAAAAGGACAAAAATATGTAAGGTTCGTTAGTCCAAATGCTTTTTCTTATGGAGCAACAAAAGGTAAGAAAATTAATTATACAGAAATTGTTCGATTATTAGAGGGTATAAAAAGGATTGATAAGAATATTGAAATTTTTTTCGGGAGCTTTCCATCTGAAGTTAGACCTGAATATATAAATGAGGATACCTTGCGTATTTTGAAAGAATATACTAATAATAAAGTTGTTGCAATAGGTGCCCAAAGCGGAAGTAATAGAATGCTTAAGTATATACATAGGGGCCACACTAAAGAAGATGTATATAATGCAGTTGAATTAATTCACAAAGCAGGTTTAAAAGCGAAGGTGGATTTTATATTTGGTTTACCATCAGAAACTTCAGAAGATATAAAAGAAACTTTAGATTTTATAGAAAAAATTGTAAAATTTAATTGCGAAGTACGTATTCATACTTTTATTCCATTGGTTGGTACGGAATTTCAAAATGAGAAACCCGGGTTCATTGATCCTAAAGTAAAAAAAATCTTAATGAAATTGATTGGTAAAGGGGTTGCATCAGGACCGTGGCTTCAGAAAAATCAAATCAATAAAAATTTAATTAAGTTTTATAAAGAGGTAAATGTTTAGGATTTTATTTTTTTTATTTTGTTCTATTCATTTTATAATTGCTGATGTTTTTACGCCTGAAGAATTAAATAAATTAAAACCTGAGTATGATGATAGTTTACATCGTGTTATAAAATATAAACCTTTTGATGTAGGGGAAAAATTTATTTTTAATATTCATTATGGTATGATTAGTGCAGGGAAATCTATTATGGAGATTACAGGAATAAAGGAAGTGGATAATCATTTGTGTTATGAATTGAGAGTGATTAATAAAACTAATTCTTTTTTTGATAAAATGTATAAGGTCAGAGATACTATTTTATCTTATTTTGATTATGATGGAATATATAGTATACGATATGAAAAACACTTGCGTGAAGGAAAGTATAGACAAGATAGAATTGAAATATATGATCAGGATAATCATTATGTTTATAGCAAAAAAAAATGGAGGAAAATTAAGCCATTTACCTTAGATGCATTATGTGCTTTTTATTATATACGTACTCGGACACTTATTCCAGGACATGATATCTTTTTTGAAAATCATACTGATGGAAAAAATTATTCTATTAGAGTGAAGGTTTTAAAAAAAGAGATTATAAAAACAAAATTTGGTAAAGTTAAAACTATTAAAATAATGCCTCTTATGAAAGATCCGGGTGTTTTTAAAGCAACAGGGAAAATTACTATCTGGTTAACGGATGATAGTTTAAAAATTCCTGTAAAAATGAAAAGTAAAGTTATAGTTGGGTCTTTTTCTGCAGATTTAATAGAGTATTATGGGACTAAATTAAATATTATAAAAAAAAATTAACGGATATACGCATGAAAAATTTTTTTACTTATGGAGAGAAAATTTTTTTACGAGCAGTTGATATTGAAGATAGTGATTTTTTAGCATGGTGTTTTAATAGCCCTTATATGCGGGAAACTTTTTTTACAAATTTACCTACTAATTTTTCAGTTCAAGAAGAAATTATTAGAAAATTATATAAAAACAATACGGAATATGTGCCTTTTATTATTTGTGATAAACAGACAGAAGAATCTATTGGGATTACAGCATTTCATAGAATTGATTTTGTAAGTAGAGCAGCTATATTTTCGATAATTATACCTGATAAAGATAATTGGGGTAAAGGCTTTGGAAAAGAAGCTACAAAACTGATGGTTGACTATGGTTTTAATATTTTAAATTTAAACAGGATACAGTTACATGTTTTTGCTGAAAATAAAGCCGCAATTTCAATTTATGAAAGTGTGGGATTTTCTAAAGAAGGTCTTTTGAGACAGGCTATGTATCATAATAATAAATATTGTGATTTCTATGTAATGGCAATTTTGAGAGAAGATTTTTATAAAAGTGAAAAGGGGCATAGTGTTTGAATATGAAAAAGAAAAATATCATTTTTTTAGGATTATTATTTTTGGTAGTTATTCCTGAAATAAATTATTCTCAGTATGAATTGAAGTATGCTGGTTCAATGAATGTAATAAAGAGAAGTGAAAATGATATTATAGTATATTGGCGGGACAGTGTTTTAATTTATTATGATTATAAAAATATTATTTCTAACTCTGCATTTTACAGTCAGGCGGAGAGTTTGTTAGTTTTTCGGGGAGATGTTATTTTAGAGGATACAGTAAATAAAATAACATCTGATAGTTTATATGTTTTTTTGAAAGATAGTTTGATTCTTTCATATTATAGTGTAAATTTTTTATGCGAAAAAGATAGTATAAATATTAAAGCTGAAAGTTTAATGTATTATTATGGTAAGAAATATGGAAAGGTATTTAAAAATGTTGAATGCAATTATAATAATTATCTGATAAGAGCAGATTCTGTTTATATTTTTGGTCAGATTGATAGTTTATATTTCTGGAGTAATGTTCAATTAAAAAAAGAAGATTTTTTGGCAAAGACGGATTTTGCAAAGATAAAAATAGATTCTTCATTGATTAAATTATTTAATAAACCTCAATTAGTTATGGGTAAAAGTTTTTTGAAAGGCACTAATATTGATATTGTTTATAAGGATAAAAATATTGATTCTATTATAGTTGATGGTTATGCCTCAGGAAGGATTTTATCAATAGATTCATTAAAGAAAGATACTATTTTAGTTTACTTTTCTTCGAGAAATATGAATATTGATATTGATTTGAATAAATTAAAAACTGTAGAATTGTTGAAAAATTCGGAAGTAGAATATGAAGAAACTAATTTAAAAACTAAAGAAAAAAAGAAAAATAAATTATCAGGTTATTTTATTAAAATAGAATTTGCTAATGATTCCATAAATAAAATTTTTCTTTCAAAAGATGTAGAGGGTACTTATATAAGTAGTAAGGAAAAGGAAAAAAATGAGAGATGAATTAAAAGCAGAAGGTTTAATAAAAATTTATGGTAAAAGAACAGTTGTAAATAAAGTTTCTCTTTCAATTAAACGAGGTGAAATTGTAGGACTTCTGGGACCTAATGGAGCAGGAAAAACTACCACTTTCTATATGATAGTTGGACTTATTAAGCCAGAATCAGGCAAGATCTTTTTAGATGGTAAAGATATTACAGGGCTTCCAATGTACAAGAGAGCAAGAGCCGGCATTAGTTATCTTTCTCAGGAACCATCTATTTTTACTAAATTGACAGTAGAAGAAAATATTATGGCGATTTTGGAATTCAAAAAGTTAACAAAGAATGAGAGAATAGAAAAATTAGAAGCGTTATTAGATGAGCTTGGTGTTAAAAAATTAAGAAAAAATAAAGCATATACGCTTTCAGGTGGTGAAAGAAGAAGAGTTGAGATTGCTCGTTCTTTAGTGAACAATCCTTTATTTTTTCTATTGGATGAGCCTTTTGCTGGAGTAGATCCTATTGCTGTTGAAGATATTCAAAAGATAATTTTAAAATTAAGGGAGAAAAATATTGGTATATTAATCACAGATCATAATGTTAGAGAAACTTTGCGTATTACTGATCGGTCTTATATCATGGCAGGAGGCCAAATTCTGCTATCCGGTTCTGCAGATTTTTTAATTAATGATGAAAAAGCAAGGAAGATTTATCTTGGTGAAAACTTTAATTTATGATTTTTTATCCTTGACTTTTACTTATAACTTTTATTTTTTTAAATCATCTTATTTGAAAATTTGTGCTTAAATTAATAAAAAAAGGAGCTGATTATGAAAAAAAGAATTTTTTTAACTTTTGTGATGTTGTTTGTCCTTGTAGTGATATCTTTTGCAGACAAGGCTGAGATTTTATATAAGGCAACAATTTATATTGATGATGAAAAAGCACCAGTGGGAACAGTTGTGACATTGAAAGATAAGAATGGAAATAATTATACTAAAGGAGATTCTGCTCTTGTAATTAATAGTCTCAGTACAGTTTCTATTACAGCTTATGGAGATGATCCAAATACTCCTGAAAAAGAACCAGGTTTTAGTATAGGTGATAAGATTTATTTTTATGTTAATGGGAAAAAAGCAACAGTTGATTGTAAAGATCAGGATTGTGATTATTTTACTAATCCATCTGTTCCACCAGCGCCTCCTACAATACGTTATGTAGATGTTTACGTTTCAAGTACTGCAAAAAGAGATACTTGTACTTTTTCTGGTACTGTATTAATAGATGGTGAATTTGCTCCTTCTGGTACTGAAATTAGAGTTTATGATAAATTGGAGTCAAAACGTTATATAACAACAACAGTAGGTAATGCCGGAGCATACTCTATTATATTACCAGGAGATGATCCAGATACGCCAGAACAAGATGGTCCAATGGATGGGGATACTTTAGTTTTTAAAATAAATGGGAAGATTCCTTATGTAAGTGAAGGAAATACAATATATTCAGCAGGCTCTAATAAAACAGTTAATTTACAGCTTGGTCTATGTATTTTTTATGGGCCAATTAGCATAAATAGTTCTCCTGCACCAGCTGGTACTAAAATTGTTATAAAAAGCAAAGCAGATACAAATGTCGTTTATGATACAACTGTCACAATTCAGGAAGGCAACTATTCTATTTCTATAGAAGGAGATGAAGAAGGAACTTCCGGTATAAAAGAAGGTCCGGAAAACGGAGAAGAATTGTTATTTTATGTAAATGGAGTACAAGCTAATACTTCACCTGCGCCTGTATTTTATGAGGGTGGAAAATATACAGTTGCAATTGAAGCAGAGATAACAGAGCAAACACTATGTACTTTTATAGGTTTTAATTGTACTTTAAGTGGTGAAGTATTGCCAGTAGGTAGTATTGTAAAAGCTTATAAGCAAGGAACAGATATATTATGTGGGGAAGATACTGTAACTATTCCTGGCTATTTTGAATTAGGTATTAAAAAGGATTTAGGTGATGGGCAGGGGGCATCGGATGGAGATACAATTCAATTTACATTTAATGATATTCCGGCAAGAGTTAATTCAACAAGTCCAAATCCTGCAGTATGTAAAGAAGGAGAAAAGTTATTAATAACATTAGATGCAACTGCTAATTTTTGTTATGCAAAATTTGACCTTGTATATAATCAGAACAAACTAGCAGCAGGCTTACAGGTGGATGCATATACGTCTGGAAATATAAAATGTGGCAGTGGAATAGTTACAGAAAATGGGAGTTTGTTGATGATGATAGCAGGAGATGATCCGGAAACAGGAGAAATAGAAGGCCCTGTAGAAGGCGATACAATAATATTTAAATCACATGGTTGGCTACCTACAGCAATAACACCAATAACACCAATATATTATCATAAATTAGATACAGTACATGTGGCTATTTTGATGTTTGATTTTGATCCAACTGATGTAGAAGAAAATAATACATTATCCAAGAAATTTGAATTGTTAAACCCAATGCCAAATCCTTTTAATCCAGAGACAGAGATTAGATTTTCTAATGACAAAACACAAAGAATAAAAATAGACATATATAATATGCTTGGAATAAAGGTTAAAACATTAGTAGATAAAGAATATTCCCCGGGAAAATATAAAGTTAAATGGAATGGTACTGATGATAGGAACAGAAAAGTACCGGCAGGTGTGTATTTGATACAGTTATCTAATAAAGAAGGCAAGTCATTAGTAAAAAAAGTTAGCTTTATAAAATAATTATTGTTTTAAATTTTAGAATAAGAGAAAGGTAGGTTTATTGAAAAATAAACCTACCTTTTTTATTTATAGATACTTATTTTATATCTTAAGGCTAAAAATGGAATAATATTTTTGGTAATGTCAAGTAAATTGTGTCACTCCCATTTTTTTCATTGTCTAAACACCTCCATCAATATATCAGAATACCCAAGCCTTCTTGATAAATATTTCTCATTCTTTTCACTAAAAACAAATATAGAAATTTGTCTGCACTTTGTTCAGACTGAAAATATCATCTTATTCTGATATAGTCTTTGAGCTCCTTATACAATCTTTCCATCCAGCTTGTTGTGGAAAAATAACTTCTTATCCTGTGTGGGTATTTAAGAAAATGTATATAATTGTCTATCTTGTTTGTCAAATTAGATATGCTTCTGTAAATTTGCTCCATTTCTCAATAAAAAGCATCATCTTCTCTTTTCCCTCTTGCTCATCATCACAATCTATTGTTTGCTTAAGGAGTGCTTCGTATTTTGTGTAAATGGAATTTTTACCTAAATATATACTACAAAATTTCATCTCAAATATCCAGTAATTCTTTCAGGAAAAATTATTGCCAATTGCGATAAAATCTTAAGCCCAGTTCGATATGGTCTTATCCCATTTCACAGATATGTCCTTGTAT
>CAYLKS010000020.1:0-11523 GCA_964384205.1 uncultured bacterium
AATTTTCCATTTCTTTACCGGATAAATTAATAAAATCAGCTATATTTTCCACACCGCCAAAGGATTTAAAATATTCCATTTTATCTGTTTTTAATCTAATCTGGAATCCCCATGATTGTGTATAATCAGACATATATTTACCATTAAGGTACCAGTTTGAGAATTCATAGGAAGATTCTCGCCAATTATAAGATATATTAACATTTTTATCTAATAACCTTTGTTTGAAACTATTAAATTTTGATATAACTTTAAGTTTCTCTTCAATTGTAAAATTTGTGATAAATTCTTTTATTGGTTTTTGTCTATAATCTTTTTGTTCTTTATAGGTTATTAGAACTTTTTTTGATTTTTTTAATAATTCATTATCTTCATTATTTGGAATTTTTGGGATAGTTCGTTTTTTATTGTTATTTTTAATGGAGCTGTTATTAACACGAGCTAATTTCTGTATATCTTTATTTAAAAAATAAAGGTTGTCAATTTTTTTTATTATTTTCTCAGTATCTAAATTGTCATAATGTAATAAGAAAGAATTAAATCTGGATTTATAGAAAAGGAAGAATTTAAATTTCTCATAGGCTTTTATATCAGAGATATAAGTGCCATCAGAAGAAAATTCCAATAAGTATGGTTTAAATAGGAATAATCTTCCTTTTAACATTTGTTTCTCGTATAGGTTGGTTAAAATTTTATTAATATTATCAAAAGTTATATTTTCAAATGAGAAATCAATTTTCTCTTCTTGTTGTTCATTTTCTGAAGGAGGTATTTTATTATTATTCTGTTTATTATCCTGCCCAAAAGATAAAAAATTTAAAAATGGAAGTAATGTAAGGGCTTTTGTACTTTTTTTTAAAAAATCACGCCTTTTCATAATTATTGGGTAGCTTTTAAGTTATGTTGCTTTAGTTTTTCGTAGTATACATAAGGCAATTTAATATAGCCGATGTAGGTGTCATTTTTTGCCAGACCGTGGCTGTCAGAACCGCCAGTAATAAATAGAGCATATTTTTTAGCTATTTGTAAAAGCTTAAAGGTTGTCTGGTCGTCATGATTTGGATGATATACTTCAATACCGTCTAATCCATAACTTAATAATTCTTTTAACATAGCTTCTGTTAAATAATTTCCAGAATGAGCAAGAACAGCTATCCCACCAGCTTTATGGATAATATCTATAGCATATTGTGGAGTCATTAATTCTTTGGGAATATATGCTGGTTTATGATAACCTATTAGGTTATCAAAGACATAAGTTATATTTGGAGCCATGCCAGATTCTACGAGAGCTCGTGCTATATGAGGGCGGCCAATGCTTCCTCCATTTGCCATATCTTTTACTTTTTCGAATTCTAATTCATAACCAAGCTGATTTAGTTTGGCAATAATTTGTTCTGCTCTTGATTTACGTTTATCTTTGTAGAATTGTAGAATATTGAGAAACTCTTTATTTTTATAGTCAAAGGAATATGCCAGAATATGCATGTCAAGATGTTTATATTTTGTGCTAAGTTCAGTGCCTGGAATAAGCTCTATATCTATATTTGACTTTTTTATATATTCCATAGCTGGTTCAATTCCATCAATTGTGTCATGGTCAGTTATAGATATTGCCGATAAATTTATTTTTTTGCTTAATTCTATAATATCTTTTATAGTATGGGTTCCATCAGAATATATAGAATGAATATGTAAATCAGCATATAGTTTTGTGTTATTCATTTATTTTGTAATCCTGCCACAACATTTTTTGTATTTTTTCCCGCTACCACATGGACATGGATCATTTGGACCAACTTTGGGCTGTTGTCTTCTTATAGGCTGTAATTTGGGTGTTACTATTTGTTGTTGGGCTTGCTGTTGTTGCTGTATTTCTTGATTTGCTATTTGAGATTGTGCTACATGCGACATATCATATACCAGTCCGTTTTGGTGTTCATATTCCATATGGGTTGGAGCAGCTTCAATTTCTATTTCTAATCTAAAGAAATTTTTAAGAGAAATTTCATCTATTTTTTGAACTAATTCCTGGAACATATTATAACTTTCTTTTTTGTATTCTATTATTGGATCTTTCTGCCCATAAGCTCGTAAACCAATACTTTCCTTTAAGGAATCTATTGCATACAGATGCTCTCTCCATAGATTATCAATTGTCCCTAATAGGATCATTCTTTCTATTTCTACTCTTTTATCAGGAGGGATGATTAATGTATATTTTGAATATAAATCGTTTGCTTTTTTGATTAGATATTCTGCAAGCTTTTCCTGGTTTATTTCTTCGAAATCATCAAGATTTATTTTAAAAGGATAAGAAAAAATATTAAATAATTCACTTTCCAGAGAAGCTATATCCCATTCATCAGCATAGGATTTTGGATCAGTATAAATTTCAATTTTGTCCCAAATGACATTTTCAATTGTTTCTTGAATGAAATTTGTTAAATCCTCGGAAAATAGAATTTCACGTCTTTTTTTATAAATAATTGATCTTTGCTGGTTCATTACATTATCATATTCTAATAGGTGTTTACGAATTTCAAAATTTCTGGCTTCTACCATTTTTTGAGCTCTTTCAATAGATTTTGTAATCCATGGATGTTCAATTCTTTCTCCGTCTTCCAGATTTAGTCTTTTAATAACATTTGTATATCTATCAGAGCCAAATAATCTCATTAAATCATCTTCTAATGAGACAAAGAAACGAGATGAACCAGGATCGCCTTGACGACCACTTCGACCGCGTAACTGTCTATCTATTCGTCTACTTTCGTGACGTTCACTACCAATTATATGGAGCCCGCAAGGTACATTTTTTTTACATTCTTTAGGGTCAGCGACACATTCGCCTTGCCAGTTTTTTTCTTTAGAATTTATACAGCATTCTTTACATTTTACAACGCCCTCACCCAGTTTAATATCAGTACCACGACCGGCCATATTTGTTGCAATAGTAACAGCACCAGGCTGCCCTGCTCTTGATACAATTTCTGCTTCTTTTTGATGATGTTTTGCGTTTAAAACATTATGTGGTATATGAGCTCTTTTTAGTAATCTACTTAAAATTTCGGAAACTTCAACTGAGACAGTACCAACAAGCACAGGTTGTTTTTGTTTGTGAAGTCTAATTACTTCCTGGACTATAGCATTATATTTTTCTCTTTTTGTTCTATAGACAGCATCATTGTAGTCTACTCTGCGGATAGGCTTATTTGTAGGTATAGTCATTACTGATAATTTATAAATTTCCCAGAATTCCTGTTCTTCAGTTATAGCTGTACCTGTCATACCAGCTAATTTCTCATACATTCTGAAATAATTTTGTAATGTAATTGTTGCAAAAGTTTGAGTTTCCCGTTCAATTCTAACACCTTCTTTTGCTTCTAATGCCTGATGTAATCCATCAGAGAATCTTCTCCCGGGCATCAATCTTCCAGTAAATTCATCAACTATAATAACTTTATTATCTTGAACAATATATTCAACATCTTTTTCAAATAAAGCATAAGCTTTAAGCAAATTACTTATATTATGAAGTCTTTCGCTTTTTTCCGCATAGTTTTTCATTAATTTTTCACGTTTTTTTATTTTATCTTCTTCAGGAATATTAGCAGTTTCCAGCATTGATAATTCTTCTTCTATATTTGGTAAAACAAAATATTCCGGATCATCTTTAGGTGATAATTTTTCTCGTCCCATTTCCATTAAATCACTGGTATTGGCGCGTTCATCAATCACAAAATATAAATTTTCATCTAAAAGATGCATCTTTTTATCTCGTAAATAATCATTTTCTACTTTGGTAACTAATTTTTTTATGTCAGGTTCTTTTAATAATTTCATTAATTGTTTATTTTTAGGAGCGCCTCTTTGAACCATTAATAGTAATTCACCTGCTCTATAGATATCTTTATCAGAAGGATTATCTTTATTTAAAAGTTCGCGAGCCTGATGAACAAATTTATTAACTAATATTGTTTGTTGATTGACCAATCTTTCAACAGCAGGTTTTAGTTCATAATACTTATGTGTTGATTGAGGTACTGGTCCTGATATAATAAGAGGAGTTCTTGCTTCATCAATTAATACACTATCTACCTCATCAATAATAGCATAGAAAAATCCGCGTTGAACAACATCTTCTTTTGATATAGCCATATTGTCTCTAAGATAGTCGAAACCAAATTCATTATTTGTACCATAGGTTATATCTTTATTATAGTTTTCTCTCCTTTGCTGAGGTTCCATATTGGTAATAATAACACCAACAGAAAGACCAAGAAATTCATATATTTTGCCCATCCATTCAGCATCTCTTTGTGCTAAATAATCATTTACAGTTACAAGATGGACTCCCTTACCAGTTAGTGCATTAAGATATAAAGGCATGGTAGCAACTAATGTTTTTCCTTCACCTGTTGCCATTTCAGCAATCATTCCTTTATGTAAAGCTATTCCGCCAATAAGTTGTACATCGTAAGGGATCATATTCCATGTTTGCTCTATTCCTCTTACTTGCCATGATTTTCCAACATGCCTTCTACAAGCTTCTTTGACAACAGCAAAAGCTTCTGGCAACAAATCATCTAATGTCTCACCTTTTGACAATCTGTTTTTAAATTCGTCTGTTTTTCCTCTGAGCTGTTCATCTGTCAAATCGTGTAATGTTTCATAAACCTCATTAATTTGTTTTACAATAGGAAGAAATTTTTGAACGTCTCTTTGAGATTTTGGTTTGAAAATTTTTGAAAAGATATTTTTTAACATATATAATACTCCATTTATTTTTTATATCCTTCTGGATACTTCTTATGCCATTTATAGGCAGATTCTATAATTTTTTCAATTGAATCAAATTCGGGCTTCCAGCCTAATAGATTGTTGATTTTTTTAGATGAGGCAATAAGCACAGGAGGATCGCCAGGCCTTCTATTAGTAAATTCGTAATTTATCTTTTGACCAATAACTTTTTCTGCTGCATGTAATATTTCGAGATTGGAGAATCCTTTCCCATTTCCTAAATTGAAATCTTCACTTTTATTATTTTTCATAATATATTCTAATGTTAAATAATGAGCACTTGCCAGATCTTTTATGTGAATATAATCCCTAACACATGTGCCGTCTTTTGTAGGATAATCATTACCGAAAATTTTGAAGACTTTATTTTCATCAAGAGCTGTTTTTATAATATTTGGTATAATATGTGTTTCTGGATTATGATCTTCTCCAATATCATCCAGAGCTCCACAAGCATTAAAATATCTTAATATTCCATAGTGAAAATCATAAGCATTAGCAAAATCTTTTAGTATTTCTTCTACCATCAATTTAGACCTACCATATGGATTTATTGGTTTCTGTTCAAAAGTTTCATCAATAGGCATACGGTCCGGGATGCCGAAAGTTGCCGCAGTAGAAGAAAATATAAAATATTTGACATTATTTTTCGCTAAAGTCTCAAGAAATATTATTGTTTTAGCCACATTATTTTCATAATATTTTGCAGGATTTTCCACGGATTCACCGACTAAAGCAAAAGCAGAAAAATGCATTGCACTATTTATATTATGTCTTTTTATAATCAATTTTATTAAATTTTTATCAGAAAAATCTCCTTCATAAAAAATTGCTCTTTTATCGATTGCTTCTATATGACCTGTTACTAAATTATCTATTACAACAACACTTGCGCCTTTATCTAAAAAATATTTCACAGTAGCGCTTCCGATATATCCGGCTCCGCCGCTTATTAGAACACTAAAATTCATTAATTTTACCTCCTCATTTCATATTTTAGCCGTTCATCTTTCAGTAATTTTAAAGCATCAATTTTCAAAAATATTTCATATAAAATTGAATATTCTGGGAAAGAAGAATCTTTTTTATTTATAAAATCTCCTTTTAGCTCAAAAAAATCTGGTTTTCCATCATTGAGACCAAATATCTGAATCTTATTAAAGAAGTGGAATGTATCTATTATAATTAAACTTTCAGCTTGCTCTGTTTCTGTTATTACAAAAAGTTTATATCTTTGTCCTGTATAATCTGTTGAATCATCAAAATGACCAAAAACATCCATACTTTCAATGCCCACAGTTTTTATCTTTGAGATATTGTAGGCTTTTGTAAATTTTTTTAATGTTCTATCATTAAAAATATTGTCTAATTCAAAGATTGGTTGAAGTGAAGATATATGAGTATTTATTTTTGCTTTTGAATGTACGTCGGAAATAGTTGCTATTTTATTGTGAATATTTAAAATATTGAAAAGTTTAATATTTTCAATACCTGTTATCATTATAAAATATCGTGAATAAATAGCTTTATCACCGATTTGGAACTCCGCAAAAATAGAAATGCAGAATAGAAACAAAAAAAGAAAAATTTTCATTTATGCTAAACCTAAAACCTCATCTATCTCACACATAGCTTCTAAGCACATTTTTGCAAAATCGGGAAGAGGAATGCCTATTTTTTCACACTCTCGTATAATATCTCTATTAACACTTGCAGCAAAAGCTTTTTCTTTCATTCTTTTAACGATAGATTTAGGCTTTACACTTTTTAGTTTTTTGTCAGGGTATACTAAAGTTGTAGCTGTAATTAAGCCGGTTATTGTTTCACCAGCAGCTAAAGCAATATGAAATTTTTCAGTACGAGGTTTACCAGTTGCTACTTCATTATGCATCATTATAGCTTCTATAATGAAATCTTTTACTCCAGCTTCTTTTAAAATTTTTTGAGCTTCTTTTGTGTGAATATTTAAATTTCCTTTAGTAATTTCAGCATCAACGTCATGTAATAGTCCGGCAATGCCCCAGATATCTTCATCTTCTCCAAAATGTTTTGCGAGTTTACGCATAACAGCTTCTGTAGCAAGACAATGTTTAATCATATTTTGATTTTTTATATATTTGTTTAATAATTCTAAAGCTTCATCTCTTGATATACCTGTTTTTTCTTTTACTTTATCCATAAAGCTACTCCATTTTGATAACTTGAGACTTGAGATTTTAATATAATTTAAAAAAAATAAGTATAATGTCAATGGTTTTTTTAAATAATGTAAAAACTATCAATTGATTATAAAAACAATATTTTTAACTATTTTTAGTAGAAATAAATTCCTGCAAATACTATTATTTTAATTTCAATAAAAATCAAAAAAATAGATGAAAATTTTTATTTAGACTTGCATTTGTTAAGAAAATGTTTTTATATATTAAAAAAAGACCAAGCAGAGAGGTGAGATATGTCAATAAAAACAAAAATTTATGATTTTTTAGGTAGAATGGGTAATGTCTTAAGAGGCGGTGGTGAAAAAGCAATACAAAAGCAGTTGTCTATGGGAAAATTAACAGCACGGCAGAGAATAGAAAAGATACTGGATCCAGGAACATTTAATGAAACGGATTTATTTGTAGAACACAAATGTACGGATTTTAATATGGATAAAAAGCAATTGCCTGCAGATGGGGTTATCACAGGTACAGGGATGGTTAATCATAGGCCGGTTGCTATATTTGCACAGGACTTTACTGTTGCAGGTGGTTCTTTGGGGTATATGCATGCTAAAAAAATAACAAAGATTATGGATTTTGCCATGAACTATGGTATGCCATTGATTGGCATAAATGATTCTGGCGGCGCAAGAATACAGGAAGGTGTAAATTCGTTGGCAGGTTATGGTGAAATATTTTATAGAAATACATTAGCATCTGGTATTATTCCGCAATTATCTGTTATATTAGGCCCGTGTGCTGGTGGGGCAGTATATTCTCCTGCATTGACAGATTTTGTATTTGTGGTTGATAAAATTTCTAAAATGTTTATCACTGGCCCTGAGGTAATAAAAGCAGTATTAGGTGAAGAAATATCAATGGAAGATTTAGGTGGCGCTAAAGTTCAAACAGAAATAACAGGAAATGCTCATTTCTATGCAGAATCAGAAGAAGAGTGTTTTTTACAGATAAAAAAATTGTTATCATATTTGCCTAAAAGTAATAGGGAAACTCCTCCATCCGTTGCTCCAAAACCTCCAAGAACAAAATTGGAAATAGAAAATATAATTCCGGAACAGGTTAATCAACCATACGATATAAAAGATATTATAAAATGTCTTGTAGATGATTCTGAATTTTTAGAAGTTCAGGAACGATGGGCTAAAAATATAGTAATCGGTTTCGCACGATTAAATGGTGAAACAATAGGTATAGTAGGCAATCAGCCTATGTATTTAGCAGGAGTCTTAGATATAGATTCTGCAGATAAAGCCTCAAGATTCATAAGATTTTGTGATTCTTTTAATATTCCAATACTTACCCTTGTTGATTTACCAGGATATTTACCTGGAATAGATCAAGAACATGGTGGAGTTATAAGGCATGGTGCTAAATTGCTTTATTCTTATAGTGAGGCTACAGTTCCTAAACTTACTGTGATATTGCGTAAAGCATATGGTGGCGGTTATATAGCTATGAGTTCCAGACATCTGGGTGCAGATTTTGTCTTTGCTTGGCCAACTGCAGAAATAGCAGTGATGGGAGCAGAAGGCGCTGCTAATATTATCTTTAGAAAAGAAATAATGAATTCTCCAGATCCGGAAAAAACTAGACAGGAGAAAATTAAAGAATATTCTGAAAAATTTGCTAATCCTTATGTAGCAGCATCAAATGGTTATATTGATGCTGTGATAAAACCAGAAGAAACAAGAGCAGCATTGATCCACAGTTTAACTATAGCCAAAACGAAAGAAATAGCAAGACCAAATAAAAAACATGGTGTTCCACCATTTTAAAGGAAGAGAAGAATATGGATAAAATAAATATAGATTTTACAGAATATAAAACATATTTAACTAAAAAATTTAAATATAGAAAAAGATATATAAAAGAAGATCCAAATATAATAAAAGCTATTATTCCCGGTATAATAAAGAAAATATTGGTTAAAGAGGGAAGTAAAGTGAAAGAAGGAGATACTGTTTTAATCCTCGAAGCTATGAAAATGAGCAATCATATAACAGCAGAAAAAGATGGAACGGTAAAAACTATATTCGTTAAAGAAAATGAAAATGTAAAGAGAAATCAAGATTTGATAGAAATAATATAATTTTTGTGTAGTTGGAAAAAGTGTAGTTTTAAAAAATTTGAACCTCCTGAATTTTTATTTTTCAGGAGGTTTTTATTATTAAAAAGAAACAGCAATTTGCATTAATAATATATTATCACTATTGTGAGAACAATATTCAATTTTTATTAAAGAATTTTCTTTTATTTCGTATCCAGCTAAAAATGAGATAGTTGATTTGTGATTATATTGCTCCTCAATATTTTCTATTTTATTTTTTTCTTTTATTTTTGAATTATATCTAATTCCTGCAAAAAGAACTTTATCAGTTATGTTTTTTAGTAAATTATTATAGATTAATGTGAAATAAAAGCCGTTTTTATTATTTTCATATACTTTATCGGAGGGAATTATATTTTGTATTTTTTGTTTTGAAAATTCAGTTATAAAAACAAAATCATTATAATTAAGATTTACGCCAGTATTGATATTATAAATATAATTATCTCCTGAGCTATCAGAATCTTTATTATAACTTATTTCAAAAAAAGATTTATTATAGAAATAAAATTCTATATTTGTACCGAATGCTATTTTATCAAATTGGCTATTTACAACAAAACTTTTAAAATTTAAATTTGGGGAATGATATTCTGCTAATATTCCATATTCTGTCCATCCGCCGTCATAAAAGATATTGGTAATATTAGTGGTAGTTATAAATTTATTGACAGGTGCGTCCAGATAGTAATAATCAATCCCAGTTGGTATATCAAATATCCCAAAATGTAATTCAAAATTTTTGTTTACATTGTACGTGATTAGTCCTTCTGCATTTGTTTCATCCCCCTCAATAGCTATACTTACTTCATAGGAAAATTTATTGTTAATATCCCCACCAGTTCCAAATTCATAATGGTTGGATGACATGTTGAAATTTTTAGTATTTTTCTTAAATGTTTTTGAGAATGTTATATCAAAAAATCCTGATAATATGGAGGTGTTGGCAAATGAGTATAAAGGTAGGGAGTTCAAAATAAGAAGTATAAAAACTATAGATTTTGTTTTCATATTTTTCTTCCTTTCATATAGTAAAAGGGAAGTTACCTGATAGAAAAACACATTAATTATCCTGCTAACCGATACTTAGAGCAGCGTATGAAATGTAAATACTTCAAAATTACTGCTGCTAACTTTCAATTTTATTAGATCCACTTAAAAACCAACTGTTTTTTGAAAAAACGACGAATTAAACCATTTTTTGTATTAGGTATAAAGGCTATTATATAAAATAGAAAATTTTTCATTGTAAATTTATTTATTGTTTTACAATACTTTTTAAAATTCCTTTTTTATTAAAATATAAAATATAATGTTTGCCATTTTTTTTATAGTGCCATAGGTAAGGGAACATATATCTTTTACTTTTATTTTCTTTTTTGTAAGGATTGCCCCATGAAGCAAGAACCATATCTTTAGTCATGCCTTCTTTTATAGTTCCCGATAAGATGGCATTTTCTAATTGAGGGGATACTTTATGTTGTTGGATAAATTTTTTTCTTTTTTGTAATAAAAGAATTTTTTCTGCTTCTTCCTTCGTCATATTTAAAATGACTTTATCAGAAAAATTATTACTATTTTTTTGCATATAGCCGATGTAATTATGAACAATATTATTTTCATCAGAATGAACAACTTTGTAAAAATATTTTGTAGAATCCAAAATGAAAACTTCTGCTCCTCTATATAAAGTTTTTATAATTTTTGATTTTTTAGTTGGTTTGGCATAAATATATGCTTTAAGAGCTTTGAGATATTTTATCGGATATTTATATTTTTCAAAATACCATAACCATTCTTGTTTTTTTATGTATTTTTCTTTTAATTTTAATGGCGTTGCATTGTAACCATTAGAAAAAATAAAATCAAAAAAAGAATTTTGTGTTGATAATTTAGTCAGTTCAGAATTTTTTATATATAAAGGAATATATCCTATCTGTTTATGGGGGACCAATACTTTTGAATAATTTCTTTTGTAAAAAATAATATTTATTTTTGAAGAATCCACTGGATATTGGTATATTAAATCATAAGGTTGTACAAATTTTATGTTTTCCGGGTCGTTTATAAAAAAGTGAATATTTGCATGTTTTGGTAAGCTAATAAAAACACTATCGAAGAATATAGTATCAATTGTTGACAATGAAATAGATTGTTTATTAGCTAAAAGGAGATTTTTTTTATTAAATCCTACTATTTCAGCATTTATTTTATTGGTTTTAGTTATAATTTTTGTATTAATATGAAGAGCTTTATTATATTGTTCTATTTTTGTAAATGTAGCACACGAAATAAAAATAAGAGCGAATAAGCTAATACTTAATATAACGTTTTTGAACTTTAACATCAAACTGATTGAGCAATGAACGTATTTTATCATCCATTCCA
>CAYLKS010000020.1:11533-46596 GCA_964384205.1 uncultured bacterium
ACTTTAACATCAAACTGATATAATTTCCCTTCTCTATTTACAACAAATTTTAAGATTTTACCAGCATCTATAGAATTTATAATTTTATCGATTTGTTCAATATGTTTAATATTTTGTCCATTAATTTTTAATATAATATCATTATTTCTTAATCCGGCCAGAAAAGCTGGATTCCCTGGAAATACATTTTTTATAACGACATTGTTGTTATTGTAACCTACCTCAAATCCTACCCAGTTAATTTTTTTAATATTGGATACAGTAGCAGAAGCACCGAAGTTGACAAGTTTTGATTGTTGTTCATTAACAACAGCTATAGGATTATTTTTAAGGTCAAAATTTTTTGAATTACTAGAATTATTAAGATTTATGAAAAACCATGTGGAGAGAAATATTACTATAATTGAAGCTGCAATATTAAAATAAGTATTGAATTTATGAAAATTATCTTTTTCTTCTGTGAGTATATGGCTAATTATTTTACTTTCAAAATTCTCATCAAGTGTAATTTCATACTTTGTTTCTTTTAATGAGTTAATTATAAAAATTACATCCTCAGTTATGATTTTGCAAGGCTTACATTTTTGTAGATGAATTTTTGCAAATTCTTTTTCTTTATCCGGGAGTTCATTATCTAAAAAATCAGGAAAAATATTTGCGAACTTTTTACACTCATCTTTCATAGGTTGTTCTCCATTTCCTTAAGTTGTTTTTCCATTAATTTTAATTTTTTACGTAACTGCAATCTTCCACGGTTAATCCTCGACTTCACAGTTCCTTTGGGTATATTTAGAATTTCTGAGATCTCCTCGTAAGTAAGTCCTTCTATATCCCTGAGGATTAAAGCTTGTTTGAATGTCTCATTTACACTTTCTAATGCCTTTAACACGGCATCTTTTGTAAAAGTTCCTGAAATTTTTTCTTCTAAATCATTATGAGAAAAAAGAAATTCTTTTATATATTCTTCCCCGTCATCTTTTATTTTTGATAAAGAAATAAACTTCCATCTACTTTGCTTTTTTAATAGAGTTCGTAGGTAATTTAACGCGATAGTATACAAAAAAGTAGAAAAACTGGCTCCAACATAGTATCGTTTTCTACTTTTATATAATCTGATAAAAGTTTCTTGTACTATATCTTCGATTTCTTCTCTATCGTTTATATATCGGAAAACAAAATTTGCTAATTTATTTTTATATCTTTTTACAATTTCATTAAAAGCTTCTATATCATCATTTGAAGTCAATATCATTAATTCTTCATCTTTTAATTTTTTATAATTTATTAATTTTTGTTTCTTCAATTTATTTTGCCTTTTTTATTTCTTTTTCGAGGAGTTCTATAACATTTTTAAATATTTTCTTGTTTGAATCATTTAATTCAAATAATTGTTTGTGGGCTAACAGAATATCTTCTGGTTTTATTTTTTTTGAACTTTTTGGTAGTTCATATAGTTTTAAATTTTCTAATTCCATATATTTATCATTAATAATATTTGCAATATTCTTAAAACCAAAACTTATAAAAGTATTTTTTAATTCATCATTGAGGTTAATAAATAAAACTTTTTCTTTTTTTATTTTCATGAAATTAACTGCCATATGGGCAATAAGCCCAAGACTTGTAGAATCTAAATAATTGGTTTCTTCAAAATCTATTAGGATTTTATCATAATTCTTAATATCCATATTTTTAATAAAATATCTTAGGGGTTCTACATTATCCATTGTAGAACTACCTTGTATTTTTATTAGAAGTAAGTTTTCTAACTCTCCGACATAAAATTTTGCTTCATGCATCATATAAAATCCTTTTTATTTTATTAAAAAAAAATTTTTATAAAAAATCAAGAAAAAAGAGAATATTATTTGGTTATTAAACATGCTTTCTTTTTATTTTCTATAATGAACTTTATGATATTTTCTTTTAATTGGTCAAGACCTATTTTTTTTAAGCCTGAAATATAGATTTTCTCGTCATTACCCGTAGGAATATAATTGAGTTTATCTATTTTATTATAAATATTCCATATAGGAGTATCTTTTATTCCTATTTCTTTGAGTGTTTGCAATACAACTTCATTTTGTTCATTTATAAAATCTGAAGAAGCGTCAATAATGTTCCATATAAGATCTGCATTTTGTGCTTCCAATAAAGTACTTTTAAATGATGCAATTAATTTGTGAGGAAGATTTCTTATAAAACCTATTGTGTCAGTTAGTAGAACCTTATAATTATCTATTACCCATAGTTTTGTTCTTGGGTCTAATGTAGCAAATAATTTATTGTCGGCATAAGTATTTGCTTTGGTTAAAGTATTTAAGAGAGTACTTTTTCCAGTATTTGTATATCCTACGATTGCTATTCTTAAAATATTTTTTCTTCCTTTAGAATGAAGGATTCGAGTTTTTTCTATTTTTTGTAGTTTTTTTTTAATTTGAGATATTTTCTTTTTTATATCTCTTTTATCTCTTTCTATTTGCTTTTCGCCTTCTCCACGCACTGCCCCTATTCCACCATATTGTCTATCTAAGTGTTCCCACATTTTTTGAAGTCGCGGTAACATTAGTTCGAGCCTTGCTAATTCAATCTGTAAATATGCTTCTTTTGTTTTTGCATGCTTCTGAAATATATCTAATATTAAATCCTGTCTGTCTATTACAGTTATTTTGAAAAATTTTTCTAAATTTTTTATTTGGTTACCAGCTAAATGGTTTTCGAATATTATTAAATTTATATTAGAAGAGGAAATCTTCTCTTTTATTGTGAGAAGATTTCCTTTATTTAATAGATAAGCTGGATTATATTTATTTATTGTTTTTACTATGGTATCATTAATATTAATATTTGCAGTATAACAGAGAGATTTGAGTTCTTCAATATTGTATAAAAATTCATTTTTTTTATAATATTCACTTTTTTTGATAACACCAACAATTATAGCTTTATTTTTGTTCATCAATTCCTATGGCATTAGTAATAAATTTTTCAAAAAACGATTTTGGTCTATACCCTACTGCTATTTCTAATATTTTCATTTGTTCTCCATCGATTATATATGTAGTGGGAATGCCTCTTGCATCATAAAAATATTTTTTGAGCTCCTCTTTTTTATTAGCTATATAAATAGGATAAGTTATTCCTTTTTGTGCAACAAAATCCTGTACAGCTTTGTCGCCATTTCTACCTAATGCAATACCTATCATTAAAAATCCTTTATCTTTATATTGATTATAAAGCTGGATAAAATCTGGTATTTCAGCTTTACATGGAGGGCACCAGGTATCCCATAAATCAAATATTATTATTTTCCCTTTTGCAACATCTTCAAATTTGACAATGTTTCCATCCAGTGTTTTCATTGTGAGTCCGCTAAATCTGAAATTGGATTCTTTTTGTTTTTGTACTGTTTGTTCTTGTGTTTTTTGGGCTTTCTTTTCTTCTGAATTATTTTTTTTATTACCACAATAAGAAAATACTATAAATGCTATCAAGAAAATAAATAAAAGTTTAAAGTTTTTTAACATTAAGTGACTCCTTCTTTTTGTTCTTTAAAATGGTAAATCATCTAATTCTTCTTCTCCAAGGGGAGATTTATCCATAAAATCTTCTTTAACAGTTGGGCTATTACTTTCTTGGGGTTCAGGTTTAGGGGGGGTAAATTCAGATGTATTATTCCCTTTCGAACCTAATAATTGAATAGAATCTGCAATAACTTCGGTTGTATAACGGATATTACCAGGATTTTTGGGATCATCATATTTTCTTGTACGGAGTTTTCCTTCAACGTAAATTAATTTCCCTTTTTGTAAATATTGATTTGCAAATTCTGCTAAATTTCTCCATGCAACAATTCTATGCCAATCAGTACGGGTTTCAATCTCCCCATTAGAATTTCTCCATGCTTCATTGGTGGCAAGATTAAATGATACCACAGCTACATTCCCCTGAGTATATCTAATCTCAGGATCAGCCCCTAATCGGCCTATAAGAATCACTTTGTTGATAGTACCATTTGCCATTTGTCCTCCTAACCTAAGTTATATAACGTTTAATTTTTTACCGACTTTTTCAAATGCTAATAAACATTTATCCAATTGTTCTTTTGTATGTGCAGCAGATATTTGTAAACGGATTCTTGCTTCTCCTTTAGGAACTACAGGATAGCTAAATCCTATAACATATATTCCTTCATCTAATAACATATCTGCCATTTGTACTGCAAGTTTTGCTTCCCCAAGCATTACAGGAACAATAGGATGTACGCTTTCTTTAATATTGAATCCTAATTTTTTAATATTTTCACGGAAATACTTAGTATTTTCATGAAGTTTATCAATTAATTCTGTAGAATTTTCTAATATATCAAAAACTTTAAGGCTTGCGCCAATTACTGCTGGAGATACTGTGTTTGAAAATAAATAAGGTCTTGAACGTTGTCTTAATATATCAACAATTTCTTGCCTTGCTGCAGTAAAACCACCAGAAGCACCGCCAAGTGCTTTGCCAAGAGTTGATGTTATAATATCTACTCTGCCCATAACATTGTTATATTCATGAGTTCCTCTACCTGTCTTTCCAATAAAACCTGTGGCATGAGAGTCATCAACCATTACCAAAGCTCCATATTTTTCTGCTAAATCACAAATTTTATCTAATTGAGCAATGTAACCATCCATACTAAAAACGCCATCTGTTGCAATAAGTTTGTACCTTGCTCCATCTGCAGTTGCTTTTTTTAATTGTTCTTCCAATTCATTCATATCATTGTTATTGTAAACATATCTTTTTGCTTTGCATAGTCTAATACCATCAATAATTGAAGCATGATTAAGTCTATCAGAGATAATAGCATCTTCTTCCTTTAATAATGTTTCAAATAACCCGCCATTTGCATCAAAACATGAACTATATAAAATTGCATCATCCATTTTTAAAAAATTAGCAATCTTTTTTTCTAACTCTTTATGTATATCCTGGGTTCCACAAATAAATCTTACAGAAGATAACCCAAATCCATATTTTTCTAATGTTTCTTTTGCAGCTTCTATTAAAATGGGACTATTAGCAAGACCTAAATAGTTATTTGCACAAAAATTAATTACATCGCCCTTTGTTGTTTTAATATCTGGTTTCTGGTCAGATAATAAAATTCTTTCTTCTTTAAATAAACCTTCTTTTTTTATAGAATCAAGTTCATTTTGTAAATGTTTCTTAAAATCTTCAACGTACATATTACCCCCTTTTTTTAGTCAAATTTAAATACAACTTTTGGATTACTATTTATTGCATCTTCAAAAGATTTTTTATCAAATTCATAAAATGGATAAAGAGTCTCTCCTTCCTGAAGTATAATTTCCCATATTTTTTTATTTATACCGAAATCACCTTCTAATAAATATCTTGTATAATGCCATGTTTCCCAGATTCTTCTCCCAACTACACTGTGTAAAGAGATTCCATTTATAATTAATCTATCTATATGCTCAATAATCGCATTTCCAGATTTTAAGCCGAATAAAATTACATCTCCACCTCGTCTTGTAGATGATATTGCATTGTTTATAGATACGTTAAGTCCGGTCATTTCTAATGCTACATCTACACCTACTCCGTGGGTAATTTTTTTGATTTCATTTGTTACTTCAGGATTATGGTAAAGGCCTTCTTTAGCTTGGAGTGGGGGATCTATAATGAAATCAGCTCCTAATTTTTTTGCCATTTCTTGATGTTTAGGATTAGGTTCTATGCCAATAACCATTGTAGCACCAAAAGCTTTTGCAACCATAATAGCAAACAGCCCTATAGTTCCACAACCAAATATTGCTACTCTTTTCCCTCTTAGATTTACTTTTGTACAGGCATGAACAGCATTGCCAAATGGTTCTTGAACAGCTGCAACCTCCGGTCTAATTTTCTGAGTATTTGTGGGCCATAATACATTTCCAGGAAGTTTTATGTATTCAGCAAAACAACCATCATAAGAAATTCCGATTATATAATTTTTTTCACATACATGGTTATCCCCAATTTTACATTGATAACAAGTTCCGCAAATAATATGGCTTTCTGCTGATACTATATCACCAACTTCAAGGCCTAACTCTCTTTTTGCTTTGTCTCCTATTTCTATAATTTCTCCTAATAATTCATGTCCTATAATCCTGTAGTCTTTCCCTTCTGCATCAAGACTTTCATATATCATATCTCCAAAAGATTTTCTAAACCATATTCCTCTGTCAGAACCGCATACTCCTGCAAA
Organism: uncultured bacterium; assembly: GCA_964384205.1. Classification (GTDB taxonomy): domain Bacteria; phylum JAGOEH01; class JAGOEH01; order JAGOEH01; family CAYLKS01; genus CAYLKS01. Next base: position 17,796 of record CAYLKS010000020.1, read on the forward strand.
CTTAGGTTTTATTATCACATTATTTAAATCTTCTATGTTATTATGAGGTTCTAAAGTTGGTTTTGGTACCTCTGCCATTTCAAATCCAATAGATGAATCCCAATCCATTTTTGACTTATCATAAATTAAAGCTTTCATAAATTCAGCCATAAATTACTCCTTTTAAAAAGAATTTTTAAAAAAAATCTAAACTACATTATAAAATAATAAATATATTTGTTTAATGAGTCAAGCTTATTAAATATTTTTTATATATTTGAAATCTAACTTTTTTTTAACCATTTAATAAGTTCTGTAAACTTTGGTGGTTTGCCATACATTAATATACCAACTCTATAGATTTTCGCAGAGAGAAATAAAATAACAATTACTCCTATGATTTGAGATATTATGCTAAAAATAATGTGAGAAACAGGAGGATAAATACTTCCTATTCTAACCATCATGATTATAGGAGCTGTTAGTGGTAATATAGATAATATAACAGCAAGAGTAGATTCTGGATTATTTATAATAAAAAACATAAACAGAAAATTTAGTATAATCAATAATGTGACAGGTGTTTGCATTTGTTGTGCATCCTGTGTTGAATCTACTGTGGATGCTACGAGTGCATATAAAGCTGCAAATTGAAAATATCCAGCAAGGAAATAGAAGATAAAAAGTAGCCATGTGCTTATAGGTTGATTTAGTATAGTTTTTATAATTCCTGAAATAAAACCTGTGCTTGGCATAAAAGCAAATGCATTTGATAATAAGAATCCACCGAATGCAAACCAGATAGCAAATTGAGTGAGGCCTACTAAAGCAATTGCTATTAATTTACCACTTAATAAAGTGAATGGCTTCACAGATGATAAAATAATTTCATATACACGAGAGGATTTTTCTTCTACCACACTATTTAAAACCATGGTCCCACCAATAAGCAACGCCACATATAAAGCAATTCCCAGAAAATATGCTAAGAAGAAAGATGCTCCTTTGTCTTCTTTGGCTTTACCTTTAGGAGTTATTTTATAAACATTTGTTTTTGTTCTTTTAGTTATTTTATCTATTAATTCTTTACTTAAATTTGCTTGTTCTGCTCTTTTTTTTATAATTTCTTTTCTAAAAAAACTATTTAATCTCTCAATAAGTGAAAAATTAGCGGGGTTTTTCAGATAAAAATCCATGCTGTTTTTTTCTAATACATTTTCAGGAATCATAATATAGCCAAAATAATTATTTTGTAATGCTATTGATAAAAGAGAATCTTTTGTAAGTTCTTTATATGATTGGTCAATTAAAAATTTAGTATGAATTTTTTCTCCTAATTTTTTTAAATTTTCGACAGGGATTATATTTGCACGATCTATAAAAATTATTTTTTTTATGTCTTTAGTTTGATATCGCATTAATAAAGTTGGCAGAGTGGTGATTAATAGAAATAGAGCAGGAATTAATATTGTAGATATAATAAAGCCTTTTGTTTTAACTTTTGTTGTATATTCAAATTTTATTATCTCAAGTAGTTTCATAATTGTTCTCCTTTTTCGACAACTTTAAGAAAAATATCATATAGACTTGGCCTGTGTAAATTAAATGATTTTATATTTGTTGTGGCATCAATTAATTTTTTTAAAGCTTCTTTTGAGTCCAACTTTTCATCAAACACTATAATATACTTATGATTTTTTTTATAAATATGTTTAATGAAATTTAATTTTTCTAATTCTTCGATAGAGGAATCACATTCTATTTCATATTCATTAGTAGAGAATTTGTCTCTGAGTGTTTTTATATTTTCATTTATTAAGATTTTTCCTTTATTAATTAATATGATATTTTTACAAATTTGTTCGGCTTTTTCCATCATATGTGTGGAGAAAATAATTGTTTTACCTTTTTGTCGTTCTTCTTTTATAATATTTAACAGAATTTCAACATTTATTGGATCTAATCCTGTGAAAGGTTCGTCCAAAATTATAAGTTGAGGATCGTGAATAATTGTAATTATAAATTGGAGTTTTTGTTGCATTCCTCTGGAGAGCTCTTCTATTTTTTTATTTTTATAATCTGTTAATTGGAAAAGTTCTAAATATTCATCCATTTTTTTGTTAATATATGAATTGGATTTCCCTTTTAGTTTGCCAAAAAATTTTATAGTGTCTCCGACTTTATTTTTTTTAAAAAGCCCCCTTTCTTCAGGTAAATATCCGATAAAAGCCATATCTTTTTCATTTAAAGGATGTCCATTGAATAATATTTCTCCTTGGTCAGGTTGAATAATCTGCATTATCATTCTAATAGTTGTTGTTTTCCCTGCTCCATTAGGACCTAAGAATCCAATTATTTCACTTTGCTTAAAGGTTAAGTGTTCTATATTGACAACTTCCTTTTCTGCAAAAGATTTTGATATATTTTGTAAGGTTAAAAATTCACTCATTTAATATTTCTCCTTATAAAGTATTCTAATTTCATTTTTTCTTCAAAAGAAATTCCTTGAAAAGCACAGTGATAGTAATAAAGTTTTTCTTCTATATTGAATCTTCTTTTTATTATTTTGATGGGTAGAGAAGTACTTTCATTGCCTATATCTATTTCTATAAGATGTATGTCTTTTTCATTGAATAAAAGGTTTGAAGAAAAAGATAAGCCCCCAAGACTTATATCGATAACATTTACATTTATGCGGATTGTTTGAGGAGGGTTATCTCTGGTTATAATAAGAGGTAATTTATGATTTATAGTATATCTAATGAATCTTCTTTTTTCCTGATGTATCAATTCATTATGCTCTAACGTGATAAGAGCAAAAGGTTTTAGTTGTATTTTAGTAACATTTGTAAGACATTCGTATATCCCAATGTTATTATCAGATATTCTAAATAAGACTTCCATTTGTGGTGTTATTTTTTTCAATGCTTCTACTTTATCGTAACTAAGAATTCTAATATCAAAAGTTTTTTTATCTATATCAAAAATAACACCCGATAAAGTTAATTCAAGGTCAAAAACAAGGACGAAACAATTTATATTAATTCGAAGGTCTTTTGTAGATTTTATATTTACTATTTTATTATAAAAAGCAAATATTTTTCTATCGATTGATGTTATGAATTCATCAATTAATCTGAATGATGGAAAATCATCAGGAAATTTTTCATACGAATATAGTTTATGTAAAAGTTCAACAAAATATTCTCGTTCTAAAAACATTTCGTAATTATCAGTAATATTTAATAATTTTAATACAGAAAAAAGAAATTTAATCTCATCATCATCCAAATGGTATTTTCTTTTTAATTTTATTTTAAATAATAATTTTTTTAAAAAGCGAATCATATTTAGCCCCTATTTTTTATTAATTTATATAATTCCACAATTAACAATGGAAATAGTGACATTACTATAATTGTTATAATAGCAGAATTAGATAGACTACTGATGAGGAATATATTTTGTGTTATAGGGAGTATATGAATTATAGTTTGGAGGATAATTGAAATAGAAATAGCACCTATAAGGAATTTATTGGAAAATAAACCTATTTTAAATATACTAAATCTATTACTTCTACAATTTAAAGCTTGAATTTGTTGCCCATAAACCATTATTGCAAATAGTACTGTTTTTGATAAAAGGTAGTTTCCAGTTATAGTTAATATATAGTAAAATCCCCCTAATGAACTAAGTGTTAATAGACTTCCCTGCCATACTATTCTTAAATAATCAGCATTAGAAAAGAGAATATTTTTGGATTGTGTTTCTTTTTTTCTCATTAAATCAGGTTCTTTGTTTTCAGCACTAAAAGATAAAGCAGGTAAAGAATCTGTTATAAGATTAATCCAGAGTAGTTGCAGTGGAGTTATAATATTTTTGAAATTAGCAAGTATAGAAAATAGAACAATTAATATATTGGCAGCATTATGAGATAATATAAAAAAGATTGCTTTTTTAATATTGACGACAATATTTCTACCTTCTTCTACAGCAGCAATAATAGTTGCATAATTATCATCTGTTAATATCATATCTGATGCATCTCTTGCAACATCAACTCCAGATAATCCCATTGCAATACCAATATTTGCTTCTTTTAAGGCAGGAGCATCATTTACTCCATCGCCAGTCATACCAACAATATAATTTTTCTGTTTTAATATTTTCACAATACGTAGCTTATGATGAGGAGAAGTTCTTGCATATACCTTTATTTTATCTATTATTTTAAATAATTCTTCATCACTTAATTGTTCTAATTCTTTTCCTGTTAGCACCTGTTCTTCATTTTCTGCAATTCCTAATTCTTTTGCTATAGTAAAAGCAGTTAACCTATGATCACCTGTTATCATAATAGTTTCTATACCAGCCTCTTTGGCTTCTATCAATGCTCTTCTAACTTCAGGACGGGGTGGATCCTGTATCCCTACAAAACCAAGAAATATAGTATTTTCCAATAAGTTATTTGAATCTATTTGCTGTTCAGAATCAAAAGTCATATAAGCAAATCCTAAGGAACGTAATCCTTCTTTAGCGTAATTTTCTAATTTTTTTATGAGTTTTTCTTTAGCTGTTTCATCAAGAGAAGTTTCTTTATTTTTGTAAAACTTGACTTTTTCTATTATTATATCAGGAGCACCTTTTATATATAGGACAAATTTATCATTTTCTTTTGTTATTATTGCCATGAATTTTGTCTCATTATCAAATGGTTTCTGATATATAATATTATTGGGTTTTATTATATCTGACCTGTTAATGCCAAATTTTTTCCCCAGTGTAAGTAATGCGCCTTCAGTTGGATTACCTATAACATGCCAGAATTGATTTTTCCCTCCAGGAGGAGATAATTCGCTATCGTTACAAATAACTCCACATTTTATTAAATTAATTAAGGTATTATCTGCATTTTCAATATTTATCTTATTATCATTAAAAATAATTTTGCCTTCAGGGGAATAGCCTTCTCCTGTGACATTAAATTCTTTATCATCAACAGTGAATATTTTTTTTACAACCATTTTGTTTTGAGTTAGGGTACCAGTTTTATCACTACAAATTATATTTACATTTCCTAAAACTTCTACAGCCGGTAGTTTTCTAATTATAGCATGGCGTTTTACCATTCGAGAAACGCCAATTGCAAGAGTTATCGTAATTATAGCAGGTAATCCTTCAGGAATAGCAGCTACAGAAAGACTTACTCCCAGCATGAAGATATCTAAAAAAGAATATCCTGTGAATAATCCAATAGAAACAACAAGGAAGCTTATTGATATGCAAAAATATACAATATATCTTCCGAGTTCTTCCATCTTTTTTTGTAGAGGAGTTTTTTCTGGCTTTATTTGCTTTATTGCTTCAGCAATAGCTCCAATTTGTGTATTTTTTCCAACTTCAACAACAACACCTTTACCTTTTCCTTTAATAACAGTAGAGCCTTTAAATGCCATATTAAGCTGGTCTGCTGGTAATAAATCTGTTTCATTTAGTTCATAAATAATTTTTTCAACAGGAATATTTTCCCCTGTTAAAAGAGATTCATCAATAGAAAGGTTATGAGCTTCAAATAGCCTCATATCCGCAGGTATGTGATCCCCAGCTTCTATTATAACTATATCTCCTGCCACTAATTCTTCCGAAGGTACAACCATTATTTCAGAATTTCTAATTACTTTTGCCATTTGAGACGACATTCTTTTTAAAGATGCCAGAGATGTTTGTGCTTTTTTTTCTTGATATGCCCCAATAAAAGCATTTATAATTACAATAATCAAAATAGCGGTAGAATCAATTATATGCCCCAATAAAATTGAAATAACTGCTGCAATTATTAGCATCCATATTATAAAATCTGAAAATTGTTCTAAAAACAATTTTATAAAAGGTTCCAGTTTTTCTGTTTCTACATAATTTGTACCATATTTTTTTTTATTATATTCTATTTGATCTTGGGATAGACCGTTCCGATCAGTATGAAAATAAGCAAAAATTTGCTCTATTGGCTGATTATACCATTTTATATTCATAAATATTATAATAAAAATAATTTTATAAAAAGCAAGTAAAATAAAAAATCGGGACGACTGGATTTGAACCAGCGACCCCTAGCCCCCCATGCTAGTGCGCTAACCGGACTGCGCTACGTCCCGATTTAATTTTCTAATAACTTCAAAATTTCTTTTAATTCTTTTTTTAATTTTTCTTTTTTTAGGTATTCGTTAAAAAATTTGTTTACACTTTCTACTGAAAGCTTTTCCTCATAAATAAGTTCTTTTACTTTTTTCAATTTTTCAATCTCATTTTCTTGATAGTGTCTAATTCCATTTAGAATTTTTGATGGTTTTAGCTGCGGAATCACAGATTCCCAGTACCTTATGTTGTAAGTCTTTACATTAAGTATCTTTGCAACTTCGCCAATAGTATAATATTTTTTAGTCATTTTAAATTTAAAAGCTAATTTAAAAAAAATCAAGTTTTTTTTAGAAAATTTTTCTTTCGGTGCCTCGCCTTATTCTTTTAATATTAGTTCTATGAGTGTATAAAATTAGTAGAAAAGCTAAAATAGTAAAAATTAATAAATAGATAGAAGAAAAGTTAAAAAATATAACAAATATCGGCAATGAAAAAGCACCTATTAATGAACCTAAAGAGACAATTTTTGTAATTCCTATTACTATTAATCCGATAGATATTGCAAATAGAGTAGCAGTTGGAGCTAATGCCAGAATAACGCCTGCAGAGGTTAATACTCCTTTTCCACCTTTGAATTTTAAATATATTGGAAATATATGACCTAAAATAGTGAAAATACCGATAAATATTTTATGGAGATCGTTTATTTGACATAATTGATTATTTTGCAGGATTTCATACGATAAATATACAGGAAAAAAACCTTTTGATATATCTATTATAGCTACAATTATAGTTAGAAAACCAGAAAATTTTATTTTAAATTGTTTTGATACCCTAAAAAAGTTAGTAGCGCCAGCATTTCCGCTGCCATGTTCTCTAATGTCAGTTCTACGTAATAATTTCATCAGAATATATGAAGTAGGTATTGACCCTATTAAATATGAACCAACTAAATATAAAATGAAATATATATTCATACCCTTCCTTTTATTTTATAAACATTTGAGTTTTGTTAATACGTTCTCGCTTTTTGAACGAAATTTTAAAAAATATACCTTCTAAAGATAAAGCTTCATATAATTGATTTGTCAAATATCTTTTGTAAGTATCACTTAATTGTTCTGGATAATTAGAGAATATAATAAAATGAGGAGGAGCAGTGCCTATTTGGGTGATATAATAGAATTTTATTTCTTTTCCTCTATAGACTGGAGGCGGATTGTTTTTTATTATTTTTTCTAAGGTATTATTGAGAAAGCTTGTTGGAATTTTTTTGTTATAATTTTCATAAACATACAGAATAGTATCAAAAATTTTTGCTACACGTAAGCCTGTCAAAGCAGAAATGGATATTATAGGTACAAATTTTAAATATGATAATCGCGAACTTAAATATTCTTTATATCTTATAAAACTTTTATCATCTTTATCTTCTAAAATATCCCATTTATTCAATAGTACAATTAACCCTTTATTATTTTCGTGAATTTGTTCTAAGATTTCTATATCTAAAGATGTTAATCCCTGATTAGAATCTAATAAGAATAGAGCAATTTGGCTTTGTTCTAAATACCTAATAGTTCTAACTAAAGAATAAAATTCTATATTATCTTTAATTTTTGTTTTTTTTCGTAAGCCCGCAGTGTCAATGAATTGGAAGATGTTGTTCTTATATTTAAAAAATAAGTCAACAGAATCACGTGTTGTGCCTGGAATTTCAGAAACTATGGATATTTCTTTACCGGCAATTTTATTGATTAGAGTGGATTTCCCGACATTTGGCTTGCCAAGAATAGATATAGGAATAGTATTTCCATAAGGAATATGTGCGGTAGAGACATTTTTTATTTTACTTAAAATAGCATCAAGAAGCTCTGAAATATTTAAACTATTTATAGCAGAAATAAAAAAAGTATCTTTAAAGCCTAATGCATAAAATTCTGATGCATAAGGTAACAATTCTTTACTGTCGATTTTATTTACTACAAGTATAATATTTTTATTTAATTTTTTAGCCCATTTTGCAATATTTAAATCGTCACCAGTAATACCATTTTTATAATCAGTAAGAAAAAGAATTAAGTCTGCCTCGTTACTCGCAATTTCAATTTGTTTTTTTACTTGTTCAGTGATTGAATCGTTTTGGTCAAAAGTAATGCCACCAGTATCAATGAGATGGAAATATTTTCCATCCCATTCTACTATGCCTAATATTTTATCTCGAGTTACCCCTGGTTTATCTGCAACAATAGCCTTCTTTTGTCTAATTAATTTATTAAAAAGAGTAGATTTCCCAACATTTGGTCTACCAATAATAGCTACAACTGGTAATTTTTTCATATTTTTTAGCAGCCAAAATCAAATTGTGGTTCTGGCTCGTTTTGATGCATAAATAAATCTTCTTTTGTTCTTTTAAATTGTTTTAAAAATCTTATTCTTACATTAGCATTTTTCCCTAATTCAGGATCTTTCAGCAGTTTTTTATAAGTTTCAATAGCTTTTTCATAAACAAATTTACCTTTATATGAAATTTGGCCGTCTTTATCAACCATTGAGGCTGCTATTTTTTCAATAATCTGTCCTTTGTTCCATATTGCTCTGTTATACTTTGGATAGTATCTTAATGCTTTGCAAATATACCTTTTAGCAGCATCAATACTATTTATACTTGCATAACATAATGCTATTTCAGCCAAAGCTTCTTTGTTTTTAGGATCAGATTTTAAAACCTTTTTAAATATATTTATTGCTTTTTTATAATTCTCTATACTTTCTAAAGCTTTTCCATATAATATTAAGTTTTGAATATTATTTGGTGTTAATTTTAACAAGCTTTCCAGTGTTGTTATTGCTTTTTCATATTCCTGGTTTTTTAGTAAAGTTTTGGCTAATTTTACATAAGATAAAGTATCGTTCGGATTATTTTTTATTTGTTGTTCTAATTTTTCTACTACTACATCGACATCTCCCATAAATTTAGCAATCTCTTCTATTTTTTTTAGTACTTCAGTATTAGATGGATCAATAGAAGATGCTTCATTGTACCAATCTAAGGCAGTTTCAAAATCTTCTTCTTTATAAGCAATATCTCCTAAAACCTTTCTAGCTTTAAATTTTGATACTTTATATTTGACTTTTCCCATTTTATCAAGTTCTACAACTTTTTCATAGCAATATTCAGCAGAATCTAATTTTCCAGTAGTTAAATAGATATAGCCTAACATTTCATAAAAGTAAGAATATGTTGAATCAACTTTAATACCGTTATAGTAAACCATTTTGGTACTATCCAGATAAGCAGAGGCAAGATCTGTTTTCCCTTCTTGTTGATATTTAGAAGATAAATGTTGATAACTAAATGCTAAATATCTCCATGCTGACATTTTTTTAGGGTTTAATTCCAATACTTTTTTGAGGGGAGGAATAGCTTCTTTATACATTTTATTTTTGTAATATTCCCAGCCAGTACTGTAATTTTTTGCAATTTCAAATTTTAATTGTTCAGGACTTAACTTTTTTTGTGTCTGAGTTGAATCTTGAGCGGTTGTTATTCCCGCCATAAAAAATAAAGTAATTAAAAGCAACAAAGTTTTTTTCATAATACTCCCCTTTCCTTTGTTTTTATAAGAAATTATTTAATTCATTTTCAAATCTATTTTTAAAGTTTTTATATTTTTTATTTACTTTTAGCAAGTATTTTTTAGGTAATTTTTCTCCATTTTTTCTTTTTTTCACAACTTTATATTCTCCTAAATTATAGGCAATAGTTGCTAAATCTAAATCTCCATCAAATCTCTTAACAAGATATTTTAAATATTCTATTCCTAATTTTACATTGTGTTTATAGTTGAACAAATCAGTTTTTCTAATAGTTTTCTCATACCCTATTAGAGATGCAATATATTTAGCTGTAGAAGGTTTTAATTGCATTAGCCCTAAGGCTCCTTTATGTGATTTGGCATTTGTCTTAAATTCACTTTCTGTAACAATAATTGATGTAACGAACAATGGATCAAAATCAAGCTTAACAGATTCCTCATAAATCAAATTTGCCAATTCTTTAATATCATAAGGTTGCAATTCCTTATTGTATTCTTTAATGATAATCGATATTTTTTTCTTCATTATAATAGCTTTAAGTGAATCTGTCAACTGATTTTTGTAATCAATTTGTTTTACCAATATATTTTTGTGTTCAATATATTCTTTTTTTAAATAACTTTGGTATATAGAATCGATAAATGATAAAACAAGTAAAATAAGAATTAAGTTCTGCACTTTGATTTTGTTAATCAAGTTGTCTAATTTCCGTACCATAAATTTAATTTCCCTCCTTTTTGAACTTGTGGGCTTAGTTTTTTAAGATTGCTAAATTTAACAATTTCTGCAAAAAAGTCAAGAGCCTTTTCCTTTTATTTTATAAATCATAGTTTTGCGTTTTGGTTCCTATGAATTTATTAATGCAGTAAGCATGCCTTTATAAAATATGTGGAAATATTGGAAAAAGTGTGTTTTTTTTGAGACATTTTATAATAATTTGAGACAATATTTACACATAATTGGGGATAGTTAAATTAAACTATCCCCTAAAATTATTTATACTTGAGTTCGAAAAGTTTTTCAAAAGGTTCGTTTTCTACTAATTCCCACACGCCAGTGGGGCATGCATTTGCACAAAAACCGCATGCTATACATTTATTTTCATCTACAATTAATTCAAATTTATCATTTTCTTTTTCTATTCTTGAAATAGCTTCATTTGGACATACAGAAATGCAGATTCCACAGTCAAGACATTTTCCACAAGATAAGCATGATTTACCGGCTTCAACTACATTATTAAATTTTGTTTTTTTAGGTGGAACATAAGAAAGTTTTATCTTATTTCTATTAATCATAGGTTTTGAATCAACTTTAGGTTCTTTATTATTGCTAATATCATCGATAGCATTGGCAACAATTCTACCAGCACCGATAGCATCTGCTAATAATCCTTGTTTTACAACATCACCAATAGCAAATATTTTTTTATCACTGGTTTGATAATATTGATTTACAATTATGAAATTATTTTCCGTTTTTAGTTTTTTTGATAAAAATCCTAAGTCTGGTATATCGCCAATTGAAATAACAATAGTATCAGCTTTATATTTTTCTCCATTATCCAATATTATTTCATTTTTATTAATTTCTATTATATTGACGGGCCATATAAATTCTGCACCTAATTCTTTAATATGTGCAATTTCATCATCAAATGCTAATGGTTTTTGTATATCAAAGAGTTTGACATTTGAAGCACCGAGCCTAAAAGCTTCTCTTGCTACATCAATACCAACATTGCCCGCACCAATAATAATAACATCTTTGCCGGGTTTTATACTATTTGTTTTAGATTTTGTAAGAAAATCTAAAGCAAATATAGCACCTTTTTTTCTGTTAAATGGAAGATTTTTGGGTTTATTTGCACCAATAGCAATAATAATAAAGTGGTAATTATTATATAGAGAATTAAAGAATTCTTCATTAATTTCTTTTTTAGTTGGTTCGAATTTTATTATTTTTTTTACCTGCTCAACTTCGAAATTATATAGTTCTTTGACGAATCTTTCATCAGGAATATTTTTTGTAATTTTTCCACCTAATTTTTCATTTTTATCAAATATAGTTACGTCATAACCTTTCAACCTCAGTTGCCATGCTGCAGATATTCCAGCTGGGCCTCCGCCAATAATTGCTATTTTTTTAGAATTTGTTTTTGGGAATTTGGGTAGTTTAACAAAGTTTTTATATTGATTTATAAGAGTAATATCAGGAGGGGTAAGGTATTCTAAATTTCTTGTACATCCACTCATACAGTAATGAGGACATAAATTACCACAAATTGTAAAAGGGAAAGGGGTGTATTGATAGCTTAGTTCTAATGCTTCTTTTATTTTTCCTTGTTTCATGAGTTGCCATCTTTCTCTTACAGGAATATTTGCTGGACAACTATTTTGACATGGAGGCAGGAATGTTTCATTATTCCAGATAGGTTTTTTCCTTCTTAAAATGCCAGTTGTAATAATAGGTATCTGAGTTTTGTCTATATAAGTAAGATCCCCTACTAAGCCACCTTTACCTAATTCAGCCTCCCAATTTTTTTTAGCGAATTCGGAGATAGTTTTTCTTTCAGAATGTATTTTTTCTTTATGTGATAATGGTCTTAATATATGCCATTCTTCCCTTATAGTTAATTTGTTATAAATTTGAGATTTATTTATTTTTTTCAGGAAAGCTTTTAGATTTTTTAATAACCAATCCCATTCTTTATCTGTAATGGAATCTAATTTGACATAATCTTTTCCATAATCATCATATTTCCCTCTGAAAAATATTTTTCCACCGACCATTCCGACACAGGGCCTATATCCAAGAACATTGTTTTTGTTTTGCGGTTCATATCCGCATATTACGGCAATACCACCTGCCATAAATTCTGCAAAAAAATCCCCAGCAGAGCCGAGTATCCATAATTCAGGTTTTTGATATTTTGGGTTTTCTTTTGTCATTGTCATTGAACGTGAGCCGACACTACCTGCGATGTAAATTTTCCCTTGAGCCATTGCATTTGCAACTCCATTTGTTGCATTGCCATGGACAATAATTTCTGCTCCTATATTTAGCCAACCAACATCATCAGAAGCAGGGCCGAATACCTCGATAGTTGTATTGGCAAAGCCCATTGCACCTAATCGTTGGCCAGGGGAACCTGTTACTTTTAGGTATATTTTATTGTCCCCTGCTTTCCATAACCTGCCACCGATGCCGTGTTGCCCATAAGCATGTACGTGGAGATTATAGTAACCATTTTCTACTGCGGTTTGAATTTTTTCTTCTAATTTTCTTGAAGATAGCCTGTTGCCATCTTCAATGCCGTAAATTTTATATAAATCTTCCATAATTTTTTATCCTGCTTAAAAATTAGACAACATATTTAATATTTAGTCTTTCTGCTATATGATAGTCGCTAGTGCCTAAAGCATCTGACATACCAATTGGTAGAGAAGTAGACCGTCCTAAAGGAGCAATGATCTTTTTTAGTTCAGAATCGAAAGAAACAAAAGTATCTACAATTCGTTCAGCTACTTTTTCAGGATCAAGCCTTCTATATAATCGAGGGTCTTGGGATGTTATGCCTTTAGGGCATTTGCCTGTATTACATATATTGCACCTATCCATTTCTGAACCAACACATCCACCAGCTACCTGAAGAATATATTTCCCAATCTGGATAGCACTTGCACCAAGCATAATTAAAGCAGCGGCATTTGCAGCAAGATTTCCATTTTTACCGATACCGCCGCCAGCGATAATAGGCAATTCATTTTGCATTCCTAAATTGACAAGCTGCAGATACGCATCTCTAACATTGCTTACTATAGGATGCCCCATATAATCTATTGAAACATTATATGCGGCTCCTGTCCCGCCATCTTCACCATCTATTGCAAGTCCAGCAGCATATTTATTTCGGGTTAGATTATTTAAAACCGCAAGCGCAGTAGAAGTGCCAGATATTTTAGGATAGACTGGCACTCTAAAACCCCATGCCATTGACATGGACTGTATCATTTTTGCAACAGATTCTTCTATAGAATACATAGTTTGATGTGTTGGAGGACTTGGAAGGTCTACTCCAATAGGAACACCTCTTATTGAAGCTATAAGTCTGTTCACTTTATACCACATAAGTAAACCTCCATCACCGGGCTTCGCTCCCTGTCCATATTTTATTTCAATTGCAGCGGGATCTTCTACCATATGAGGAATAGCCTTGAGAATTTCATCCCAGCCAAAATACCCACTTGCAATTTGTAATATAATATATTTTAGATACTTTGATTTTAGTAATCGAGGAGGACAGCCCCCTTCTCCAGTACTTACTCTCACAGGCATTGATAATTCTTCATTTAGATATGCCACTCCCATCATAATGCCTTCCCACATATTGGGGGATAATGCTCCAAATGACATTCCACCTATGATTAATGGATAAATTTCTCGTACCGGAGGCACCCATCCATAATTTTTATAGAATTCAATGCTTTTTTCAGGTGGGAGAATCCTGCCTAATAATGTTCTTAATTCAAATTCATGTCTTCCCGCATCTAACGCGGGATCTGTTAACATTGATATTCTAATGAATTTTAGTTTATCCAGAGTGCTTTCAGGAGAATTTTTTCTTCCACCTCTTTTTCTGGGCTCACCATCTTTATTTGTATGAAATATGGATTGCGCCCGTATGGGATTCTTATATGGTTTAATTGCATCATTAGGGCATACTAAATTACACATCCCACAACCTATACAAGCATATTTTATATCTGTTTTTTGTTTTATACCATAAACTACTTTATATACATTGGAAGGTTTATTTTCTAATCCAATATTTTTTGTTATAAGTCTTTGCCTGAATGTTGACAGTTCAATTGCATCAACAGGGCAAACAGAAGTGCATCTTCCACATAATGTGCATTTATCTTTTTGCCATTCTATAATCCATGGCAAATCCGTATGATTTAGTGAGGTAGGGGTAATGGGTCCATTTGGGTACATATATTTACCTCCTTTCGGTCAGGGCCTATTGTAACTATGTCATATATCATAGGTTGGTAGTCATTTTCTTTATTTCTATCTGGGATAGTAGCGTCAAGTCCACACATTTCAGAGGAAAGTGCATAAAAACCCGATCTTCCTCCCACGACCCCAGGCCGTAATTTTTTGCTGTCTTGAAGCATAAAAACGGTTTTATCTGGTAATACTCCAATAACCATATTAGGCCCATCAATGATTAATTGCCTATTGCTTTGCTTTAATATTTTCAGAAAATTTTTATTTGGATGTTCGTTGATTTGTTCATCTTTTAAAGGTGTTATGATATGTTTGTATCCCTGCAGATTGAGTTTTAATTTGTAATGTGCAAAATGTAATATATGAGCAAATACTTCAGAGTCAGATTCATATCCTATATAGCCGGGGTAATTTCTTGACATAAGAAAATTTTTTATTGGAGTGAATGCGGTATTTTCGCCATTAGTCATAGTTGCAATTCCTTGAATAAAGAAGGGATGGCATGCATATAGATTTATTGAATAATTAGTGTTTTGTCTCCCTTGGGCAAGGATTATTCTTGCCATAAGCTCTTTTCTATTAAGTCCTAAGTATTGTGCTACATCCATAGGGTCTCCAACTTCTTTTATTACAATAGTATCCGGCCAGAAGCTAAATATAAACATATCTTTTTTTTCCTGTCCCATTTGACGTAGTTTTAATCTGATTAGCATTAATCTTTCGCCTATTTCATATTCTGACAATCCTTCCCAATCTTCAGGATATTCATAAGCTCTTATAAGATATACATCTCTTTTCGGTATACCTGCTGGTGTTTTTTTAGGAGTTTTTATTGAAAGTTTATATTTTGTCATGAACCCCAGTTCTATCATGAACTGATCTAACCTTCTTATTCCTTCGTTTGAAAATATTCCTGATAAGATTGGTGAGCCTTTTAGTTCTTCAAATGGCCCTCCTAAATCTGTTAAGAATAATCCTACCCCGGAACCGTCATGCCCCTCTTTCATTACATTGAGGGCATTGATAGCAACCATAGGAGATCTTGGGATTGAACTTGTTAAGGCAAATAATCTACACATAGAATACTCCATTTTTTTTAAAAAAAATTTATTATTATAATAAATAATATATTTTTTGTCAAGTTAAAAAGTGTAAATTCAGATGTTTAAAAAATATTTTTTTATAAAATCTTATTTATTTAATTTTGATTGAATATAGAAAGGTTGATAAATATAAAAAAATATTGACTATAAAATTTTTTTTATTAATCTTTAGTATATGAAAAAGAAAAAACTCCTTATAGTTACAAGCTCTTCATATATTTCAGGAATAGAGACTCATACCTATGACCTAATAGAAAAATTAATTCAAGAATATCCCCAATATGAAGTTTATGCTCTTGCTCCGACCTCTGGTCCATGGGTGGATAAAGTAAATAAATTAGGCATCAGAGTAATAATCTATGATTTTTATAAACATTATTTTAAACGATTGTATGCTCTATATAAAATATTAAAAAAATATGATTTTGATATTGTACATAATCATGCATTTACAAGAATTGTATTAGCATCTGCTAAACTTGCAGGTGTATCAAAAAGAATACATTCTGTACATATAGCGGGATTAGGGAAAGAACTTATAAGTGGTGCAAGTAAATATTATATCACAAATAAAATTATGGATTCAACTGTTAGCCATTATATTGCCAATTCTAAGGTAACCTATAATGAATTGGTCCAAAATAATATCTCTCCCCAAAAAATATCTGTTATTTATTATGGTTTAAAAGAAAAATTTTATTCAAAAAAGGAAAGTTCAAAAAATGCTATTTTTACTATTGGTTTTTTAGGTAGATTGGAAGACCAAAAAAATATCGATATATTGATAAAAGCATTATCACTATTAAAATTTAATTTTAAATGCCTTATTGGAGGAAGCGGTTCATTATATAAGAACCTTGAAGAAATTGTGCACTCATTAAAATTAGATGATAAAGTATACTTTTTAGGAAATGTGGAATCTGTGTCTTTTTTAGATAAATTAGATCTTTTTGTTTTACCATCAAAATTTGAATCATTAGGTCTTGTGTTGTTAGAAGCATCTGCAAGGAAAGTTCCTATAATTTGTTCTGCTATGCCTGTTACTAAAGAATTAAAAGAGAATTTTATTCCCAAAATAATAACATTTCCAATAGGGGATTATAAAAGCTTAGCAGAAAAAATACAATACATTTACGATAATTATCATAACAAAGATAAAATAAGAGAAATTATTACAGAAAACTTTAATAAAACAAAAGAATTAACTATTAAAAATATGATTAATCAAATAGTAAATATTTATGAAACTAAATAAATATATTCTATTTCAGGGGATATTATCTCCTTCTTTTATAAATACATATTTTAGGATGAAAAAACTTAAATTATCAAAGCCTTATGTAAAAGGGATAACACTTGATATAGGATGTGGCAATAGATTTAATGAAAAATTTTTTGATAATTTATACAATAAATATGTAGGCCTTGATTATCATGAAGTATTTAATAAAATTGATATTTATGGACGGGGTAATACTAAAATTAAAAGAGAAAAAATAGATATTTCAGCTGATGCCGAAAATCTTCCATTTAAAAATAATTCTATTGATACTATACTATTGACAGAAGTTTTAGAACATATCCCTCATCCACAAAAAGCAATAAAAGAAATGTATAGAGTACTAAAAAATAGTAATTATTTAATTTTGACTGTGCCTTTTATGTTAGGAGAACATCAACTCCCTTTTGATTTTTTTAGATTTACAAAGGAAGCTCTTAGAAAAATATTAATTGAAAATAATTTTGATATTACTCTTCTTGAACCTTATACAAATAATGGTCCCACAATATTTTTAATGATTAATTCATTTGTTTTTTTTGATATACTTTTAAAGGTGAAAAAACAGTCGCGATTGTTATTTTTTTTCTTATATGTTTTAACTCTTCCAATATATATCATTAATAATTTCATAGCTTTAATTATTGATAAAATTTCATTAGATACTTCTAACACGTTAGGATATTTTATAATAGCCAGAAAAAATGAATAAAAAAAAGAATATTTTTTATGTTTTATATCATTTTCCTAAATTATCAGAAACTTTTATATTAAGTGAGCTAATATATTTAAAACAAAAAGATGAATTTGATATTCACATATTAGCTTTTAATCAACAGGATATGGATTTTGATTTTTTATATAAAAAAGATTTTTTGAACAAGACAATTTATATGATTTCCTGGGGCAAAAAGGTATCCAATTTTCTACTGATTGTAAAAATATTTTTATATTATCTTATTAAAAAACCGGTGAGATTATTATCAAGCTTTCAGTTTCTTCCTTATAAAAGAAAATACTATTCTCTTTTTATTACAGCTTTGTATTTTAGTTATAAAATTGAAAAATATAAAAATATACATTTACATAGTCCTTTTTCAAGTTTTCAATTGATTGTTACTCAAATTATGGCTTATCTTTTGAATTGTTCATATAGTTTTACTGATCAAGCGGCCGATTTTTTAAAATATAATCCTTTTATTTTTAAAGCTGTATATAATGCAAAATTTATTATATCATCAACAAGTTATAATAAAAATCTCTTAGTCAAATATTCTAAAATAGCAAATCGAAATAAAATAAAAGTTATATACTGTGCAGTAAATCCGGAAAAATTTAAAAGAACTTCAAAATATTCATTACTCCCACTTAAAATTTTAACTGTTGCAAGGCTTATACCGGAAAAAGGCCTTATTTATCTGTTAATGGCTTTGAAAAAACTAAAAAAGAAAATTGATTTTCAATGTGATATTATTGGTGATGGAATACTTTTAGAAAATTTAAAAAATTATGTGTTAAAAAATAAACTTAATAAGAATATTAATTTCCATGGAAAAATAGAAAATGATAGACTGATTGAACATTATAATAAAGCCTCACTTTTTATATTACCTTCCATAAAACTAAAATCGAATAGATCAGATTCTCAACCTGTTGTGTTAAAAGAAGCAATGTCCATGGAAATACCGGTTATATCAACATCTATCGCAGGTATTCCCGAGCTAATAAAAGATAAAAAAAATGGATTTTTAGTCCCTCAAAAAAATCCTTTATCGATTTATAACTTGATTATAGATATTATCAATGGTAATTATGATTTGGATAAAATTAGAAAAAATGCCCGTCAGACTATTATTAGAGATTTTAATTTAGAAAAGGAATTTCATAAATTAGATAATTTGCTTAAAAGATTATGAAAAAGAAAAAGATCTTATATATTTCTCATTCAGCAGTTACTTCTTTTCATTTGAAAAAGATAAAAGAACTGAGTCGTTATTATAACATTTTACTTATAACACCCCATGTTGGTAAAGAAGAAGGAGTTATACATTATCCTGTTTCAAGACAAATAAATAGTAGTTTGGAACATAAAGTATTAAGATATTTTTTCCCATTAAAAACATATATATCATTTAGTCCTTTTATAATAAAAGAAATTTTGGTTTTTAAACCAGATTTAATATATCTTGATGAGGAACCAATGGCTTTTATTTCTTTTTTTATAGTTTTATTAAAAAAAATTTTTTCCCCATATACACGTATAATTGTGTATACTTTTGAGAATATTAAGTTTAATTGGTATTTTAAATTTCCAAAATATTTATTTTATAATTACTTTAAATTTTTTGTTTTAAAAAATATAGATGGTTTAATTTGTGCCACTTACTTTAGTAAAGAAATTTATAAGAATTTTAAAAAAGAAATAGATGTAATTCCTTATTATATTGATATCATTGATTATTCTATTGGGAAGAGGAATAGAGAAAATGATTTATTGAATATTTTATTTATTGGAAGATTGATTCCTGAAAAAGGAATTATGTTTTTATTAGATGCTATAGTGGATTTAAAAATACCATATAAACTTCATATTATTGGTGATGGTCATTTGAAAAATGAGATTTTAAAATTTATTGATAAATATGGTATTGATGCTAAATTGTATGGACATATGCCTCATGAAAAGGTGTATGAGATTATGGAACAAGTAGATTGTATGGTTATTCCTTCTTTTACAATTCCTAACTGGAAAGAACAATTTGGTAGAGTTATAATTGAGGCTATGGCAAAGGGATGTTTGGTTGTAGGCTCTAATTCAGGAGCTATACCTGAGGTTATTGGGAAATATGGTTTTGTTTTTAATGAAGGAGATAAAGAAGAACTTTTAAATATTTTGAATAAAATATATAATAAAGAACTTATTATCTCAAAAGAGGAAATAAAAAAATATGTTCAGAAAAATTTTTCTTTATCTTCTGTAGTGCTGAAGACATACAGATTTATAGAAAAAGTTATGTCTCATTAAGATGGTTATGTTGGTCAGTTTAAATACTACTGTTAATTAAAAAATTAGTTCATAAGAGATATTAGTGATATTACTCTGGTGCTTTCTTAATCGTAATTTATATGAGGATATGTAATTAGATTCATAGAGATTTTTCTTTGCGTTTTTTGGCAAATATGAATGAATAGTGTTCGAATATTTACAAGTAATTTTATAAATTTAATTATGTATGACGAGTTATAGGTAGATTATTGTTTACCTCTGAGTTATTATTATTTTATGAATGAAAAATTGTATTTGATTTTTGTTTTGTATAAAATTTTTTTGGATGATACTATGTCTCTTATTTTTATCTTATTTATTAAAAAAATACTTGCATTTAATTTATTTATTTATTAAATAGACAAATATTTTTGAGAAAGGAGATTGTATTATGAAATTTTATAAACAAACTAAAATTATAGCTACAATATCTGATTTACGGTATGATGAGGAATTTATCAGAGATTTATATGAGAATGGAATGGATGTAGTTAGGTTAAATACAGCTCATCAGGTGCCAGAACAAACTTTAGATATCATAAAATCTATAAGGGCTGTATCGGAAAAGATCGCAATATTAATTGATACTAAAGGGCCTGAGGTAAGGACTATAATTGAGAATCCAATAGATGTTCATTTTGGAGATATTGTTAAGGTGTATAGAGATGAAACACAAGGTTTTTCAACAACATATTCGGACTTTGTCAATAAAGTGCCTGTCGGTTCTTTTATATTAATTGATGATGGCTTATTGGAATTAGAGGTTATTGAGAAAGAAGAGGATTTTTTAGTCTGTGAGGCAAAAAATGATGGAGTAATAAAAGATAAGAAAAGTATAAATGTTCCAAATGTTCACCTTGATGTTCCATCGTTGAGTGAAAAAGATAAAGAGTATATAAAATTTGCAGCAGAAAATAAAGTTGATTTTATTGCGCATTCTTTTGTTAGGAATAAAGAGGACATTATAGCAATAAATGAAATTTTGGAAGAATATGATTTTAAACCTAAAATTATAGCTAAAATTGAAAATAGCGAAGGAGTTGAAAATATAGATGAAATAATAGAATATGCTTATGGGATTATGATTGCTCGAGGAGATTTGGGCGTTGAAATTCCTATTCATAAATTACCATCAATTCAAAAAAATATAATAAATAAATGTATAAGGCAAGCCAAACCTGTTATTGTAGCAACTCAAATGCTCCATAGTATGATTGATTCCCCACGTCCGACCAGAGCAGAGGTAAACGATATTGCTAATTCTGTGTACGATGGAGCAGATGCTTTAATGCTAAGTGGGGAGACTGCTTTCGGTAAGTATCCTGTTCTTGCAGTAAAAACAATGTCTAAAATAACAAAAGAAGTAGAAAATAATAAAGTTAGTTTAATGAATATTCCAAAATTTGAATTTCCAAATAAAATTCGAAATTTTTTATGTAAATCTGCTATTTTAGCTTCTCTTGAATTACCAGTTAAGGCTATTGTAATTGATACAGAAACAGGTAGGTCTGCAAGAATTGTGTCTGCGTATCGAGGTAAAGTCCCTATTTATGTTAAATGTAGAAGTATTGAGCTTGTTAGAAGTCTTGCATTATCCTATGGAGTTGAGGCTTCATTAGTAAACAATTCTGATAATATTGATAATTTAATAAAAACGTTGATTCAATCCTTGGTTGATGAAAGTAAATTGAATTTGGATGATTTAATTGTTGTATTAGCTGGACTTCCAGGAAAGAAGAAAGGTTCTGATTTTATAGAAATAAATACTGTTGAAACTTGTTTGAGTTAAAGTTGATTAAAGTTTAATAGTAGTTTTTTCAGTTTTTTGATTATTTGTTTCATATTGTTTTCTTTTATTTTATCAAAAAAGAATATATATATTCTTTGTGATTTATCAGAATATAAAAAAAGAGAGAAGGTATTTTCTAAAAGGCCTGTTTTTATAGTTATATTTTCGTATTTGATATTATTAAAAAATTGTATTTTTTTATCTGTAGGTAGTACATTTATTAATTTTTGCCATGTTAAGTAGTCGGAGTTATAAATATAAGTAAGTAATTCTATAAATTGATTTATACTTAAATAGTTTTTTCCAGAAAGGCCAGAGTAGTCCACTATATTAAAATTTTTATCTTTTAATATATGTTTTACCCAATTAGATATTAGGTTAGTATTATCATTCTGCTGTAATATCAAAAATAATTGCTCAAAAATAAAATTGGAGCTTTCAAAATTAGCTATTTTTAGAATTTTTTCAAGAGAATAAGGTTTTTCTATTAATAATGTATCGAGTTCAATCGGGATATAGCTTTTTTTTGATACTATTATTTTTCCATTTAGAGTTATTTTATAGAAGTTTAAATAGTATTTTATTAATTTTTGAATAAAAATATCAGGTTGTGTTATTGAGAGCTTAAGTGTATAAGTTTTTATATTTTTGTTTATTTGTCCTGTTATTTTTATATTGTTAAACTTATTTATAGTGATATGAATATTAGATTTTATATTTGCCAAATAATGTATATTTTTTGCTATATTTATATCTGCTATTGGAGGGGATATTGAAATAAAAGGAATGTTTTTATAATTATTTATAATAATTGAAAAAGAATTTAAGTTATAATTTATGCCACAGGCAGGGGCAGCATAAAACCATTTTTTTTGATAATTATAGATATAATTATTTTCTTTTATATATGGCAAGTAGGAATAATCTATAATTATATCTTTTTTAATTTTATTTATTTTTCTTTTCTGTTTTATTATTTTGAAGAAATTATTTATAGGATTTGGGATGTTACTATATTCTGAACCAGTTAGTGGATTTCCTGTTAATTTTATAATTACATTTCCATATAAAATTGTATCATTAACAAGGAAGCCGTCTAATCCGTAAATATTGTTTTTTAATAGGGAATCTGGGAAATATTTTATTAAATAATAAGATGAAAAAATTTTTAATAATGAAGCAGGCGGGAATTTTTGATGTATATTATATTTCTGAATATATTTTGATTTTTTTAAGTCAAAAATAGCATAAGAAAAGTTATATTGCTTAAATTTATTTATATAAAAAGTATTTGCATAAGTGATTAAAGGTAGTATAAATATTATTAAGAGTTTTTTATAATTCATTAATGATTAATATTAATGATCGAAAGATACTTCCAGAAAATCGAACCAATATCCATTTTGAATTATTGCATCAATTTGTGCTTGAACTAATAAAGTATGGCTTTCTTCAATTTCTAAAAATTCTTTGAAAATAGCTTTTAATTTATCATCGTCTGTTGTACTGGTCATCTCTTTATAAAATTCTGTAGTCTTTTTCTCCATCTCTAAAGCTTTTCTAAGTAAACTCAGGCTATAATCATCTTTAATATCAACAATTTCTGATTTTATTTTTGATACTTCTTGTATAATGTCTTTTTTCTTAGGTTGTTCCTCTTTAATTTGATCAATTCTGATTTCCCCATGTTCTTCATAATGCGATAATAAATCTGATAAATATTTTATATGATTCATCTCTTCATTAGCTAACATAGAAAAAATTTTACTTCCAGCAGCATCTTTTATTCTCTGACTTCCTTCTCTATACAATTTTTCTATATTAGTTTCATATTCTAATGCTGTTTTTAACATATTAAATAATTTCATGGTATGCTCCTTTTCTATTATTTATATTATTGCATTTAATAATAATAAATTTTGTTTATAAAGTCAAGTTGTAATTTTATTTACAATTCATTTTAAAAATAGTATTTTTTAATTTGGGAATTATAGCAATATTCTAATAAATTTTTTGTTATTATGACAAAAGCATGGTAAAAATTGTATTTATAATTTGAAAAAAAAATTAACAAAAAACACAAGGAGGATACCATGACACAATAAACAACTATCTTTAATATTAAATATTATACTATTTTAAGATTTAAGAGAAAGTAAAGAGAATTTTACCGATTAGAAAAAAATTAGTTGAATATGCATTAAATTATATAAAAAAGCCAGCAGCAAGAGAATTCAATACAACGGTAAAGACAATCCGCAAATGGGTAAGAAGATACCTTGCCAAAGGAAAGGAAGGATTGAAAGACAGAAGTAGAAGATCTAATAAAATGCCTAACAAAATGGATGAAAAATACGAGAGAAAAATAATAGAATTATGCAAAAAGAACAAAGATGAGTAAAAAGGTGAATTCCTATAATTGTAGATAATGAACTTGCCAACTACTTTAAATTTTGATATGATATATGAAGAGGGAATACCTTCTCTATTTCATTCCCAAGTTTTTTATTTTGTGTGGGAAAAATATACTTGACAAAGGGAGAAAAATTTATATATTATATAAAGCCGATGCGGGGTGGAGCAGTCTGGTAGCTCGTTGGGCTCATAACCCAAAGGTCGCAGGTTCGAATCCTGCCCCCGCTAATTTTTTGAAGACACTTTTTAAATTTTTTTAGAAAGAGATATTGTGTTTGATAATTTAATTTTTGATCTTGATGGCACATTGATAAATAGTATTCCTGATATTACATATAGCATTAATGAAACTTTAAAAATATATAATTTGCCATCTGTGACAGAAGATTTAGTTAAATCTTTTGTTGGCGATGGATCGCGTATACTTGCTAGGAGGATGATTAATTTTTATAAAGATGAACTTTCTGTAAATGATGACTTGGATGATTTGGTTGAAGATTTTTTGGAAAAATATAAAAAAATATATTCAAATAATTTGACTAAATTTTCTTATCTTTATAATAATGTATCTGTTATTTTGAAAGAATTCCGTAAATACAATAAAAAAATGTTTTTACTTACTAATAAACCTGAAAATTGGGCTATTGAAGTTTTGAGATATTTTAATATACTGGATTTTTTTATTGAAGTTAAAGGTGCTACGGATAATCCGGTTAAACCTAATATAGATATTTTTTTAAAATGGAAAGAATATTATAAATTGGATAATCAAAAAACAGTGATTATTGGTGATGGCAAAGCTGATATGGAATTTGGAATTAATGCGGAAATTTTTAGGATAGCCTGTCTTTATGGATATACTCATAAAGATATTTTATTATCTTATGATCCTGAATTTGTTTTATTTCAGTTTGAAGATGTTTATAAAATAATATTATAAAATAAGGGGGGTATTATGAATCTTAAGAAAGTTTTTTTTGTTATAGGTGTTTATGTTTTTATTTTAATTTCATCATGTGGCAGGAAGGCTCAAAGGCTTAATATAGTGCCATTACCTACTATTATGGAGATAAAAAAAGGAGAATTTCATTTCTCTAATAATACTGAATTTATTTTTGATGAATCAAATGAGAAATTGAACTTTATAGTTAGTAAATTAAAAGAATTAACTGATTATGGTTATAAAGATGGGCAGAAAAATTATATTATATTTAAGTTAGTGCAGGATACATCTTTAGGGAAAGAAGGGTATGAGCTTTTAATAACAGGAGATACAGTTTTAGCAAAAGCTAATACAGAACATGGAATTTTTTATTCTTATATTACTTTAAAGCAAATTTTATTGGATAAGAGTATTAATGATAATAAAAAAGGGATCTTGCCTGCGGTGTATATCAAGGATAAGCCGATATTTGGCTGGAGGGGCTTTGAATTGGATTGTGGCAGACATTTCTTTAGCGTAGAAACAATAAAAAAATATTTAGATTATTTAGCTTTTTATAAATTAAATACTTTCCATTGGCATTTGACAGAAGATCAGGGGTGGCGAATAGAAATAAAGAAATATCCAGAGTTGACAAAGATTGGAGCTTATAGACATGAGACACCGGATAGTATTTACGGTGGTTATTATACTCAGGAGCAAATTAAAGAAGTGGTGAAATATGCAGAAGAAAGATTTATTAATGTAGTTCCAGAAATTGAGATGCCAGGGCATTGCAGTGCTGCTCTTGCTACTTTTCCTGAGCTATCCTGTAGAGGTGAGAGAATAGAGGTGCCTTCCGGTTTTGGTGTATTTGCAGATGTATATTGTGCTGGTAATGAGAAAACTTTTAAATTTCTTGAAGATGTATTATCGGAAGTGATTGAATTGTTCCCATCGAAATATATTCATATTGGAGGAGATGAGGTTCCCAAAAATAGGTGGAAAGAATGCCCTAAGTGTCAGATGCGTATTAAAAAAGAACATCTTAAAAATGAAGAAGAATTGCAGAGTTATTTTATTAAAAGAATAGAAAAATTTTTAAATTCTCATGGAAAAACAATTATTGGTTGGGATGAAATTTTAGAAGGCGGAGTGGCTCCGTCAGCTGTTGTACAATCTTGGCGAGGATATGAAGGTGGTATTGAAGCTGCTAATCAAGATCATTTTGTAATAATGTCACCTAATAGCTATGTATATTTTAATTCTTCGGTTAAAGGTATAAATCTAAGAAAAGCTTATTCTTTTGATCCTATTCCTCAAGAATTGGATAGTAGTAAGGTTAATTTTATTTTAGGTTCTGAATGTTGTTTGTGGAGTGAATATATACCTGATGAAAAAAGACTGGATTATCAAGCTTTTCCGAGATTATTAGCATTTTCTGAAGTTCTATGGTCAAACAAGAAGGATTATGAAAATTTTAAAAGCAGGCTGGAAAAACAGTATAATATATTAGATTATTTTAAAGTTAATTATGGGCCTGAATCTGAAGATATTAATTATAAATTAAGCTTTATTCCTGATAAAAAGGTAGTAAATGTTTCTCTTTTTGATTTAAATCCAGAATTGAAATATTTTTATGTTATTGGTAATGATACAATGCAATATTCAAAGCCTTTTGAAGTAGATAAGGGGAATGAGATATTAATTTTTACAAAAAGGAATGGCAAGTTATATGGCGAATATAAAAAAATTGTATTAAATTTTCATAAGTTATTGGGAGAAAAGGTGAGTTTTGTTAATGCACCTAATGAGAAATATATTGGCTTAGGAGATTATAATTTGACTGATGGAATTAGAGCATCAACGAATTTTTATGATGGACTTTGGAGTGGGGTTAAAGAAAAAGATCTTATTGCTGTTTTAGATTTGAAAAAAGAGATTAAACATATTGGAATAGGGATGTTACAAAATGTTAATAGCTGGATATTTTTCCCTTCGAAATTAGAATTGTATATTTCAGAGAATGGAAAATCTTATATTAAATATGATGTTATTGTTCCAGATGTTAGCAAGAAGGATACTAAAGTACAGAAAAAGGATTTTATTTTTCCGAAAGAGTTACCGTCTAATATTAGGTCAATTAAAATTATTGCATATAATATAGGGAAATGTCCGCCGTGGCACAGGGGAGCAGGTGGGCAAGCATGGATTTTTGCTGATGAGATCTTAGGTTTATAAATTATTTGATAAATCATCTTTTATTTTTTTAATTCAAGGAGGATGACGCCTCTTCTTTTCCCATATCTAAAATAAATTTGACCTTGACAAATTTATTTATATTATTATAATTAGAACAAAAAGGAAATAATTTTATGTATAAATATTTATTTGGACCTGTGCCATCAAGACGGCTCGGTATGTCATTGGGAGTTGATTTAATTCCTCGTAAGGTTTGTTCTTTTAATTGTGTTTATTGTGAGGTTGGTAAAACTACAAATTTAACTACTGAGAGAAAAGAATATGTTTTATATGATGAAGTTATTTACGAGTTAGATAATTATTTTAAAAATAATCCTGATCCTGATTATATTACTTTTTCTGGTTCAGGAGAACCTCTCTTAAATTCTCGAATTGGGGATGTTTTAGATTATATAAAAGAAAAAAGGCCTGATATACCTGTTGCAGTTTTAACCAATGGTTCATTATTTTATAATCCTGAAGTAAGGAAAGAATTATTAAAAGCTGATGTTGTTCTTCCATCATTAGATGCAGCAACAGAAGAGACATTTAAAAAAATAAATATACCTGCACATAATATTTCTTTAAAAAATTACATTAAGGGGCTTGTTGAATTTAGAAAAGAATTTAAGGGCAAAATCTGGCTTGAGATTTTTATTTTACCTGATTATAATCTTAATAATAAAGATTTAGATGCATTAAAGTCGGCTATCCTGGAAATAAAACCTGACATGGTTCAACTCAATACTCTAGATAGGCCCGGAGTTATTCCTGGTTTAAAACCAGCAAATCATAAAGACTTTGAATATATTATAACTTATTGGGGATTAGATAATATAAAAATAATTTCCTCTGTACAAAAAAGAAAAAATATTCTATCTTATAGAAAGGATGCTGAGAATGCAATTCTTGAAACTATAGCAAGAAGACCTTGTACTATTGATGACTTAAGTCGTATACTTGGGATGCATGTAAATGAAATTAATAAATATATTGATGTATTAGAGTCAGATGGAAAAATTCAAACAGTGCGTCAGACAAGAGGTATTTTTTATCAATTAAAAGAATAAAACTTTAAAGGATATAGGCGGCTCTATCTTCTGTTACTTGATTGATAAATTCAAATTTGTCAGGATAAATCGTGTATTTATCGAGGTTATCAAATTTTTTAAATTCAGTAATTAAGACTATATCATAAGCAAAATTTATAGTATTTTCTGTTTTATTCCGATTTCTATTGATACTATTTCTTGAATTTTCACTTTTAGAG
>CAYLKS010000021.1:0-45382 GCA_964384205.1 uncultured bacterium
TTTTTTTAAATTTCAATAAAAATTTTGAAGTATTTATAAGTTGTATTTTAATACTTCCCATTTTATTTCCCATTCTTTAGAGGAATTAGCTTTAACAATTCTGTAATCATCATTTTTCATAGATTCAATTAGTGAGCTATTATAACCTGTTAAAGGTTCGATTGCAAATTCGTCTCGTCTAATGCCATCTTCATCAGGGTAAGCCAATCTATTCCACCATATAGCAAGTGTGGTAAAATCTTCATGATCAAAATTGATTTTTAATTTTATATCATTTTTGAATTCAATTACAATTTCTTTTTTATCAATACCTATTAAATAAAGCATAAATACGCTATTTTTATCTGAGTTAACTAAAAGTTTTGCTAATTCATTAGCTGAATTTGGTAGGGGGTTTAAGTATTGTTTTTGTATATCATAGATTTTTTTAAAATTTGGTAAATATAAATTTTTTACATTCATTGTAGGCATCAAAGGATGTGGTGCATGGATATAGGGAAGATCTTTTGAATTATTATTTATTATTTGGTATTTCCATATTATATGGTTATTGTTAAAAATTAACTTTCTATTAAATTTTAATTTTAGTTCTTTGATTGAGGTTGAGAAAATTAGAGAATTATGAGATGAATATATATTCCATTTATTCCAGCATAAATTTCCGTGATCTGCTACTTCAAAGTCAAAACCTGGTAATTTGCAGCTAACTACACTGGGGAAACAATCATCATATCCATATACTGGCCTTTTTTCATATTCCCCTAAAAAAATAGAGGGTTCTTTAAATTTTTTTGGTGCTGGAGTTAAAAAATTAAAACCATTGTGTTCTAAACTACAAATTCTTCCACCATCTTCAATATTAGCTAAAATTTTCCAGTTTGATACTTTAAAGCTTAAATTCATGTTATGGTTCTCCTTTTTATGATTTTTCATAAAATTCTTTATATTAAAAAAATAAAATAATTAATATTTGTATAATATAAAAAAAAATTAAAAAAACAATAAAAATTTTTAAATTATAATAAATAACTTAACCTGACATTGAGAAAAAATCTATATTATTATATGTTTTATTATTGGATGTATGTTTCATTAATAAGTTGTAATGTAAAATCTTATAATTTTCATTGCCCAAAAAATCAAGAATGTTATATTTATTACCTCCCACAGAAAAATAAACTAAATTTTTATTTATAATTTTTAAAAAATTAAAAATTTTATATAAAATCTTTATGTCAAAATGTTTATAAAATAAGTATTTTAAAGTAACATAATTGTCTTCTTTTATATATGGACTGTGGGTTTGTATTAGAGCAATAGCCTGATTATCATTGTTATATATTTGTAATATTATCCCTACATGATATTCAATAAATGCCAAAAACTCATTTGAAAAATTTATTTGGAATGAATTTATTATTTTTGATATATCAGAATGGTTTAGTACTTTTGTTTTATATTTTTTATCTTTAGGAATATGTGTTTTTTTTAGATTTATAAGGATTTTAAAAACAATATCATGGAGTAAGAAATTATTTTTATAGTAAAATTTGACATTTTTGATTAATTCCGGAGATTCTAAAAATAAATTATAATCTTTATTATGCTGACGTATTTTTTTTATTTGATGATTAAGGAGATAAGAGCCGATTCCTTGAGATTGATAATTTTTCATAATGCCTATAGGTCCAAACCATACCAGATTATCTAAAAAATGAGCAATAGAAAAACCAATTAGTTTATTATTTTCAAATATTCCTAAAGAAAAATCATGAGATTTTTTAATATACATTTCCCATATTGTAGGTTTTCTAATTTTATCTTTTTTTTTATTAAAAGAATTAATATAAACCTGCTCTATATTGGCTATATCAGAGATTTTGAGAGGGCGTATTTTTTTATTCAATTTTTATCTCTACATTATTTAGTTTAAAAAACGAGCCGGGTAGCTGTGTTATTATATTTTTCAATTCAAGGTTTGTTAAAATTGAGAACATATTAATAGAAACATCATTATCCTGGACAGAATTTATTATTTGATTAATATGTAACGGTCCCTTTTCTAATAATTTGATGATAGTATATTCATTTTTTGATATAGAAATTTTTTGAGAGGAGGGCTGTTTTTTTATAATATTTTCAAAATATTGGGGGTAAAAATTGAAAAAATCGTTAACATCTGTCAATGGGAAAGCATTCATATTTTTAATTAGATTGTTTGTGCCAATGGATTTTTTGCTGTTAATATTGCCAGGTACTGCAAAGACTTCTTTATTTTGATCTATTGCAAATTTAGCAGTAATTAGTGCTCCACTTTTTTTTCCTGCTTCTATAACTACTGTAGCAATAGAGAGTCCACTTATTATTCTATTTCTAATATAAAAATTTTTTGATTCTATTTTACTTCCAGGATAAAATTCAGAGAATATGCAATTTTGTTTTTCGATTTCAATTGCTAATTTTTTATTTGAAGCAGGGTATACAACGTCCAGCCCGGTACCTACAACAGCAATAGTATTGCCATTGGTTTTTAATGCTGCTTTATGAGCTAAAGAATCAATGCCTTCTGCAAGTCCACTAATAATAGTTAAATTGGGAATCTGGCATAATTCATTAACAATTTTTTTTGTAATCTCTATACCATAGTTAGAAGGCAATCTGGTTCCAACAATTGCTACTGGAATGATTTTGCTGAAATCTGGCAATTTGCCTCTGTAAAATAATAAAATAGGCGCAGATACTATCTCTTTTAATGATGGCGGATATTCATCATCAAGAATAGATATTAGTTTAATATTATAGTCTTCTATTTTTTTTATAATTGTATTAAATTTTTCATCTTCTTTAAATGATATTATATTATTGATGATTTTATCAGGTATATTTAATCTTTCCTTGAGTTCATCATAAGAATAGTTGAAAAGATTTTCAATATTGTCTATAGTATCTATAATATTTTTTATCCTGATTGGCCCAAGACCTTTTATTAATGTTAGCTTAAGAAGTATTTTTTGAATACTATTCATAATGTTATTATAAATTTAAAGAATATTAGTATTAAATCAAGTAAAAAAATAAAAAAATAAAAAAATTGATAAAAAATTTAGATATAGGATTAAATTTTTTTTATAAATAAAATTTTAATGTTAATAATTAAATAATATTATAAAAAAGTGTTGACTTTATAGATAAAAAAAATATATATTTTAAAAAAGGAGTTTTTTTTGATCATTTCAAAGAAATGGCATTCAGATATCCTTTTATTAGAGATAATAGGCTCAATAGATGGAGAGGGCAGAGAATATCTGGCACAAGAAATAAATAATCTTTTCGAGAAACATGATGTTGATAAATGTATAATGGATTTTACAAAAGTGACGTATATTGGTAGTATTGGAATTGGGAATATTTTGCAGATTTATAAAAGATTTGAATCTTCTAATGCAAAATTTTGTATGTTGAATATTTTACCACCATTAAGAAGGGTTTTTCGAATAACTCAACTTGATAAAATTATCCCTATTTTTGATTCAAAAAAAGATGCTATTAAATATTTAAGAGGAGAAATAGAATATGGAGAATATAATAAGACTAATCGATAAGGAAAGAATTATTCTGTTAGATTGTAAATCTAAAGAAGAAGTTTTGGAGAAATTAGTTGATATTTTTGTTGAAACAAAAATAATTAAAGAAAAAGAATATTTATTAGGAGAAATACAAAAAAGAGAAAAGGTAATGAGTACTGGTATAGGACTTGGAGTTGCAGTACCTCATGCAAGGATAGATTGTATCGATGATTTTTATATGGCAATAGCTAAGTTAGAAAAACCGATAGAGTATGGTTCTATAGATGATAGACCAGTGGATTTAGTTATAATGATCATTTCTCCTAAGGGAAGTCATAGAGAATATTTGCAAATTTTAGCTACTTTAGTTATGTTTATAAAATTTAAGAGATTTAGAGAAGGGATTGATAAAGTAAAAACTAAAGATGATTTATATAATTTGTTTAATGAAATAAATAATATATTTTTATCTAAATAATAATAGGGGATAATCCAATGGAAGAACTGATGGTATATTTGACTATTGCTTTTTGGAGTATTGTTATTGCAAGATTTATTGCTAAAAAGCTTAATTTACCAATGGTAACCGGTTATGTTATATTTGGAATAATAATGGGGGGATCTTATATCTCAGGTTCTGCTTTGCAGCAATATGGTTTTATTACAAAGGAAGTTGCAAATCATTTTTCTATTGTAAGTGAGATTGCTCTTGGTATGATTGCTTTTTCTATAGGTTTGGAATTAGAATATAAATCGATAAAGAAATTGGGGAAAAGTATTGTTTGGATAGTTTTTTTAGAAGTTTTTGTTACATTTGTTTTTGTTAGTTTGTTTACTTTTATATATATGAAGTTAGCAGGAGGGAAGTTTTCTAATTTTTCTTTAGCAGAAGCAATAATTATGGGTGCTGTTTCTTCAGCGACTGCCCCGGCTGCAACTGTTGCGATCATAAATGAGTTAAAGGCATCAGGTCCTTTGACAAAAACAATATTATCTGTTGTTGGTATAGATGATGGGGCTGCATTGATTATTTATTCTATAGCTTCCGCTTATGCAAAATCTAATTTGAGTGGTAAAGCTTTTAATATTGTGAGTTCTTTTGGAGAGCCTTTAATTGAAATATTATTATCGATAGCTATTGGAAGCATTGTTGCTTTTGTTGCAATAAAATTGATTAAAAAAATAAAAGACATTGAAACAATGACGTTTTTTGTTGGAAGTTTGATATTTTTCATTCTTGCGCTGGAGAATTTTTTGCCAATTTCTCCGTTACTTGCAAATATGAGTTTTGGAGCTATTTTAGTAAATTTTAAACCTATATTAAAGAACAGAATGTTTCAAATATTAAAAAATTTTGGACCTATTTTTTATGCTTTATTTTTCTTTTTTGCAGGAACTAATCTGGATATAACATTATTACCTTATGTAGGTATTTTAGGTTTAATATATTTCCTTAGCAGATCTGCTGGAAAGATATCTGGAGCAACACTTGGTGCTTATATTGGTGCTGCTCCTTCTGTTGTTAAAAAGTATATTGGTTTTTCTTTACTACCTCAAATAGGTGTGGCAGTTGCTCTCGCATTTGCTATAAAAAAAGAATTTGGTAGTGGGGAATTTGGAGATGTTGGTGTACAAATTGCAAGTACAATTATGAATATTTTATTGTTTACAACTATTTTAACGGAGATTATTGGACCTATTTTAACAAAATGGTCTTTAAAGAAGTCAGGAGAGGCTATAAATGGATAATAAAAAATTTTTAATTATTGGTTTCATTTTTCAAGAGGAATATTTTACCGATATATTAATAACTATAACAGCTGTATGTGGTGAAAAAGTTTATGTTGGCGATGGTATCGGAGCCGAAAATTTTTTAGCTAATAAAATCCCTGTTTTTGCTGGTTTGTCAGGTAGTTTCCATGGTAATAAATTTGCTAAGATTATTTATACAATTACAGAAGACCCCAATTCTCTAAAGGATATTGATAATGCTTTAAAGCAAAATGAAATCAATCTTGCTGAAAATGAAGAGATTGGGTTTTTGGTTCAATTGCCTGTAACTTCTTTTTTAGGTCCTTTATAATATTTTTTATTTTAGAAATAGTATATAATATTTTAGGAAAATTTCGGTATAATTTAAAAAATTTTTGTATTTATTTTTTCTATATTTCCAGAGCATCTGGAAGCTATAGTCCATATTAAAATAATTGTTTTCTTTTTTTGCTAATAAATAATTTACTAATTGTACTTTAGGGATATCTGGGAATTTTAAAGATAGGTCATTTATTTTATCTAAATAATTTTTTTTATCTTTGTTTCCATATAGATAAATAAATTGATCAAAATAGTAGAGTTTAGATAATAGACTATCGTTAATACTTTTGGTATGTCTACGTTGAAAAATAGGGATTGCAGTTTTTTTACTTAATAGTTCTAATTCCCATTTTCGAGCTTCAATCCAAAATCTAAATTTATCTGATTTTATTTTATTTAGTTCTGTATAGGCTTTATCCAATTTTTGATTTTCTAAGAGTTCACATATATTTAATATTTGCAAGATTTCTTTTTTTTCTTTAAAAATTTTTTCATATGATTTTTTAAATTCTTTTTTATTCAACTGGTTTAAGCAGATAAGCTTATAAACTAACCCTAATGAATCTATCTGTTTTTTATTGTTTAAAATATCTAAAACATTAGTATATTCCTGCATATTTATCAAACTATCGATTATATTATAATCTACTGCATAGTATGTTGTATAGAATAATAACATAATAATGAAAAATTTTTTCATTTTCTATAGTCCTATCGGTAAGTTATAGATTTTTTCTGGAAGTTCAAAATTGTAATCATTTATCTTAGTCTTTTTTCCAAATTTATCTTCAAACTTTTTGACTATTGATTTAGTGTCTTTTTCTTGCGATTTTAATATATTATAATATAATTTATATCCTAATATAAAGTCAGGAAAAGAATTGATTAATAATTTGCAATTAAAATTTGCTTGTTCTAATTTATTTTGATTATAAAGGGTTAATGATATTCCATATAATCCTAATGGATGTTCTGGGAGTAAGTTGTATAAATTCTCAAAGAGAGAGTAGGCTATGTTATATTTTTTTAATTGTAAGGCAGCATAAGCAGTATAATAAATTAATCCAAAAAATTTTATTTCTTTTTTTGTTATGACGTTATATGTTAATTTAAAGCATTTGCTATAATTTTTATTAAAAATTAATTTTTGAGCTTCTATGTATAGTGTATTTAGATTTTTAAATAAATAATGGTTACGGGCTATTTTTTGCACCATTTTTTTTAATTCTAATGAATCATTATAATTTGTAATACTCTGTGATAGCTTTTGTATGATTACAGAATCAGGAATAACAATTTTTTTGAATTCTATTGGTTTTAATTTTTTAAATTTTCCATCAAATGTATCTGGTAAAATTTCATAATAAAGAAAAAAATTGTCCCATGAATTTATTTTTATATATTTATTTAATATTTTAAAAACGTCATTTTTTTTTATCATATCAATATATTTGGGGTATTTATAAGTATTATAGTTAGTTTTTATCCAGTGAGTAATCCACAATGTCTGGTTATTACTAACACTATCAAATACAAAATAATGTTTTTCGGAGAAAGGGTTATTGATAATAGCTATATAAAGTGTGGCATTTTTTAATACTTTTTTAGGACCTAAAGTAGTATCGCAGGTTTCACTTATTGCTTTAATAGAATTAGAAGTTATCAATAAAAATATTAAAATAAAAAAAATATTTTTCATACATCATATTTTAAAAATAAAGTAATAAAAAATCAAGAGAGATTTTCAATTTGCAAATAAATATTTAATTTTGCCCCAGCTTGAGTTTATTGAAACAGTATTAATAGGAGTTAAAGCTATATTTAGTATTTTTATATTATCTTCTGTATATAGATTTGTAAGATCAGCTCTATTCCATTTATCAGGTTCTATATTATTTTCTTTGAAAATTTTATAAAAAAATTTATTAAATTCTTTTTTTATAATTAAATTATAATTTCCTTTTGAGAGTGTTATATTGATTTTTATAACGGTGTTGTTATTTTTTATGGTGAAATTATCAATTTTGTTTTCAATAAAAATTTTTATGTTAGCTTTAAAATTATCATAAGGACTATTTAATTTAAAAGCCTGAGAATTCGAAAAAATATATATAATTAAGAATAGAACAATAAACTTTTTCATAATATTCCTTTCGTTAATTATAATATAATATCAAAAAATATGCTGTCAAGTATTTTTTTTATTTTTTAAAAAATGTAGAGTCAATTTTTAAAAAGGTTGTTTGTCCTTTTT
Source organism: uncultured bacterium (assembly GCA_964384205.1). Classification (GTDB taxonomy): domain Bacteria; phylum JAGOEH01; class JAGOEH01; order JAGOEH01; family CAYLKS01; genus CAYLKS01. The sequence continues at coordinate 7,915 of CAYLKS010000021.1, forward strand.
TCCCAATATTTTTTATGGTATCATTGTTAAGTACCATAATAACTCCAGCAGCATTTCCAATTTTGAGATTTATGGAATCTTTAAATTTTAGAGTAATAGAGTCTCCAATATTATTTATTCTAAAAAAATGTTCAATAGTTGGCAGTGTATCTATTTTATAAGTTAGCCATACAGTATCAATTGAAATAATTTTGAGAGTATGAGAGTTAATTTTATTTTCGATTTTAGTTAGTATAGAATCTTTTTTTTGAGTATTTTCTTTTTTCTTGTTAGTATTTGTAACTTCATTATTAATTAATTTTAAAGTTTCGAGAGAGGCATTACTTGAGTCTACAATTTTTTTATCATAATTAATTTTATTATTTAAAAATAATATTTTCCATATTGAAAATATTATTAAAATTACAGCTACTATAATTAAAATGATAGCAAGTCTATTTTTTTTAATAAAATTGATTTCTTCTTTTTCTTTTACTATTGTATTTTCTTCTGTGCTTTGTTTGTTATATATTTGTTTTTCAAATTCTTTTGCAATTTGGTCACCATCTAATCCAAGAAAATTGGCATAGGATCTAATAAAGACTTTAACAAATGGGGGTTCGGGTAGATTTTGGAAATTATTTTCTTCTATTTGTTTGAGATAATCAATTTTAATTTTAAGATGATAATAAACTTCTTCAAAAGAAAGCCCCATTTCTATTCTTTTTTGTTTTAAAGTTTCTCCTATATTCATTATACAAGCCACCTTTGTATAAGTTCTTCTAAATTAATTAAATTATATTCTATTAATTCAAATACTTCGTCAAATTTCAAGTTTAATATTTTTAAGGCTTTAGGAGAAAGTTTCACATCTTTTTTATCAATTTTATATCCATATCCGGCGGCAAGTGAAAGTAAATCTGCTATATGAATTATAGCACTTTGTTTTAAAGTATTAGCAGGGGCATCTTCGGGATTATGATGATATTTAATAGTAAGTACTATTTCTTCTGGAAAATTCCAATTTTTTAATATTAATCCTCCAATTTCAGCATGGTCTGTAGCTATAATCTTTCTTTCTAAGTTTAGGATATAATTTTCATTTATACTATTTTTTTCATCAAATAAAATTATGTTTTGAGATGATAAATAGTTATCAATACATATTTTGCCGATATCTATAACTAATCCTGTTATAAAAGATTTGCTTTTAAAGGAAGGATATTTATGAGACGAAAGGTATTCTGCAATAATAGCTGTACTTAATGAGTGTTTCCATAGTTCTCTTGCATTAATTTTATATGAATTTAGATCTTTATTTAATTTTGTTTTAATCAGTTCAATATGCGCTATTTTTTTTACTGTATTTATTCCTACTCGTTTTACGGCTTCTGCGATTGATGCTGTACTTTGATTATATCCGTAATATGCTGAATTTGCTAATCTTAATAAATTTACAGATAGGCTTTGATTATAAGCTATTTCTTTTTCTAATTTATTAAAATTACTATTTTCATCATTTAAAAGTTTTATAAGTTTTTGTAAATTAGTAGGAATAGGAGGAAATTTTTCTATAAATGATATAAAATTTTTGTTGAGATTTGCGCTTAAGTTCATATTTCCCAATTTTTTTATTTAATATATAAAAAAATAATATATTGTCAATAAAAAACTTTATTTATTGACAAAAGATATTAATAAAATTATATTATTTCAAATTGTTTAAACAAATTTAAAAATAGGAGATAAGGATGAAGAAGTTAGCTATAAATGGAGGAAATCCAATAAGGACAAGTTCATATTATAATTGGCCTGATGTGAATATGACAAAGATGGAAGAGGCTTTAAAACGAGTGTTATATAGTAAAAAATGGGGAAGTTTGCATGGTCAGGAAACATCTCAATTTGAACATGAATTTGCAAATTATCAAGATGCTAAATTTGGTATTGCCTGTAATAGTGGCACTACAGCTTTGGAAATTGCATTAGAATCTGTGGGCATCGGTAGAGGAGATGAGGTAATTGTGCCTGCTTACACTTTTATAGCATCTGCTTCAGCTATTTTAGCGGTGAGAGCTATTCCTGTTTTTGTAGATATCTCTCTGGAATCTTATACAATTGATATAAATGATTTAAAAAATAAACTTACAGAAAATACAAAAGCTATTTTGCCTGTTCATATTGGTGGTAGGCCAGCAGATATGGATGAAATTTTAAATATAGCCGCAAAGTATAATCTTTATGTTATTGAAGATGCTGCTCAGGCCTGGGGTAGTTCTTATAAAAATAGAAAAGTTGGGGCTATCGGAGATATGGGGACATTTAGTTTTCAATCTTCTAAGAATATCACTTCTGCTGAAGGAGGAATAATTTTAACTAATAATGAAGATTATGCCAAGATGGCAAAATCTCTTGTAAATTGCGGAAGAAAAGAAGATGGCATCTGGTACGCTCATTATTTCTCAGCAGGTAATTATAGGATAACTGAATTTCAAACTGCATTATTAAGAGAACAATTGAAAGAATATGAAAAATCATTAGAAATTCGACGAAAAAATGCTATGGTTCTTAATAAATTTTTTATGGATATTGAAGGATTTACTCCGATACCTATAGATGATGATTATAGAAGTTCAGTTCATTTATATATTTTAAGATATGATAAAACAAAATTTGAAAATTTAGATAAATTAAAATTTATTGAAGCATTAAAATCAGAAGGGATTCCTGTATCTCCGGGGTATTCATTGCCTTTATATAAGCAACCGATATTTACCGAAGGAATGTTTTATAAAGATGGGTGTCCTTTTTATTGTGTAGAAAGCAAAATTGATTATAAAAATGTATATTTACCGAATACCGAACGAGCATGTAATGAGGAAGCAATCTGGATACCTCAGTGGGTAATGCTTACAGATGATAAAGGAATTAATGATATAAAAAATGCTTTTTTAAAAGTAGTTGAAAATTATAAAGAATTATTATAGTCAATATGCAATGGTATGAAAATTTAACTATTACAGAAGATGGATTATATAGTTATAAAAATTTAGATTTTTTTATAATAGAATCCAGTAATTTTTATTTTACCACTATTATTAGAAAATTAATTTTAAAGAATAATTATTCTGCTGTTGCATTAGATATAGAAGATTTTCTTTATGATGATTTAATAGAAGGCGTAAAACAATTGCCCAAAATCCAACTTTTATATTTTGGTAATAATTACGTACTTTTAGAGCCAACAAATCCTTATATTGAAGCTATTAGAACATCACTTGAACAAAATATTAAGTTATATTTTTATCGATATGATTTTTTTGATTATACTAAAATAAGATTGTTTGAAAGGCCGACAAAAGTAATTGATAAAATAGGAAATGCTTTGTATCACAATATTTTTTTTACAAAAGAGCCAGAAGTTTTAAAGGAATCTTTTATTCCATGGCATAATGCAGGATATTTGAATTTTATAAGCAGTGAAGAAAAAAAAGTTTTGGTATTGGTTAATTCAATAGAATTTCAAACTATGTTTAAAGCTTTGTTGCATGGTGGTGAGTATGTTAAAAATAATAAAAATCTGGAAGTACATTTTTTTCAAATAGATAATTTATTTCATTCTTTTGTTTCTAATGAATTTCCTTATTTTGTATATTTGTACGAAAAGTTAAGAAAAAGTAACCAGGATATATCACTTTTTTCATTATTGTTAAAAAATTTTAGAAATTATCTTATAGCTCATAAAAAAAAGATAATGAATAAGAATATTGATTTATCTTTTTATAAATTAACAAAGACATTAAACTATGCATTTAAGCTTGCTTATCAGGATGGAGTGACAGAACCTGATTTGTATAATTTATTGAAATCTTTTAAGATGTTTTATGATGATGAAATTAGCATAGCTTTTTTAAGTTTTTCCGTATCAAATCCATTTAATCCTTTTAGAATAAAAAAAGATAAAAAATATTTAGATTTGTTAGATGAAATTTTGGAAAATAAAAGGATAAGTTATTTCCCATATCCAGAGAAGATTTATAAGCTCATAAAATTCAAAAGCCCGCCACCAGAACCCAAAATTAAAGAGTGGAAGGCACAATGGGATAGAAGCCAAAATATCGTATCCTGGCCTCCAGAGGATATTCAAATAGAAAAATTCAGAAAATATATTTTTGTAAATGCTTTGAGAATGTCTAATATTGCAGTTAAGAAAGTAGAAGAGTTTAGAGGTTCATTAAAAGATGGTATAGATTTTAGGGAGACTTTGAGAAAGTTTTATACTGGTAAAATTTTTGTTAAAGAGGAGCCTAACATAAAGGGCAAGGTTGGTGCAAAAATTTTAATTTTTGATGATGATTTTGAGAAGTATCCTTATAAATCAACGTGGTATGCTGAACATTTATACGAATCTACATTGTGTTTTTATTCAACAGATCCTGAAAAAAATATTGTAGGTCCTGGTATTGGCAAAAGTTATTATGGTGGTTTGCTTATGATTTATCCACCAATTTATTTTCCGAATATATGGGAGGATTATTTTTTTTCAAAATTAAGAAACCCGGTGGAGGTATTGCTTCTGGCAAGTTTTATTTATTCAAAAGATAAGTATGTTGTATTTATTAGCAAAGATCATCCACAACAGCATTATTACAAGTGGGCTAATAAATATAATAAAGTTTTAGTTTTTATCTCCATTTCAGATTTTTCATCTTCGACTATTGAAAAAATACGTGTTTTCCATGTTTTAAAAGACAAAAATCTGCGAAGAATAGCAGGCAATTTTATTGAATAATTAGAGGAGGGAGAATATTATGTTGAAGAAGTCAATTTTTGTTGTTTTGTTTGCTGTTTTGTTTTTGTTTTGTAATAATTCCGATCAATTGAAGAAAGCACAGGTATATATAAATTCTATAAAACAACAATTTGTTCCTGATACGAGGGTTGCAGTTTTTAATATAGATGTAAAGAAGATTGATAATAAAATAGTATTTACAGGAGAGACAGATCAGGATACAGTATTAAAATTAGTAAATTTGTTTGCTAAAAAAGAGTTTCAGGATTATGTTGTTGATATTAATTTATTGCCAGATAAAAAATTGAATGATAGTATTTATGGTATTGTTAGAGTTTCTGTGTTAAATATGAGGAGGGAACCAGATTTTAGCGCTGAATTATTAAGTCAGGCATTAATGGGAATGGTTGTTAAAGTATTGAAGTATAAAGATGGATTTTATTATATTCAGACACCGGATAAATATTTAGGATGGGCATCAAGTTCAGGTATAGTAAGAAAAACAGAAAAAGAAAAAAATGATTATTTAAATAGTAAACTATTATTTTATATAAAAAGAGAAGGCTGGATTGTAGATTCCTTATTTGATTATTCGAGGCCGGTATGTGATATTGTAGCTGGTTCAAAGATAAAATTTTTATCTAAGAATAAGGGATGGATAAAGGTAGAATTGGCGGATAATAGAATTGGATATGTTAAATCTGGCGAAGTTGTTGATTATGAGAAATGGCAGAGGACAACAAAAGCCACTCCTGAGGATATTATAAAAACAGCATTTAAATTTAAGGGAGTGCCTTATTTGTGGGGAGGCACTTCAAGTAAAATGTTGGATTGTAGTGGATTTGTAAGAACAGTATTTATGTTAAATAACATAATGTTACCAAGAGATGCAAGTCAGCAGGTGCTTATTGGAAAAGAAATTCCAATAACAGAAGATTTTAAGGAGTTACATCCGGCAGATCTTTTATTTTTTGGTTTTTATGATTCGGTAAGGCATAAAGAGAGAATAACGCATGTTGGGATTTATATTGGAGATTGTAAATTTATTCATGAATCTGGTATGGTTAAGGTTAATTCTTTATGTAAGGATAGTGCAGATTATAGTGAATATCGTAGAACTCATTTAAGACATGTTAAAAGGGTATTAAATGTTTTAAAAAAGGAATGATTGATTATGATTTTTATTATTTCTGTAGTTATTTATTTATCAGTTTTGTTGGGTGTTGGTTTTTACAAATCAAAATTTGTAAAAACTGGAGATGATTTTGTAGTTGCGGGTAGGCAGGCGAGTTTTTGGATGCTTGCTGGTTCATTGGTTTGTACATGGATAGGTTCGGGCAGTTTGTTTGGTTCCGCAGGACTTGCATTCAAGAGTGGTTTCTCTGAATTATGGTTCTCTTCTGGTGCGTGGTTAGGCATTTTATTTATATCTACCATTGCTTATAAAGTGAGGAAGATTAGTCAATATACTTTAACAGATATTTTAGAAAAAAGGTATAATAGAACAGCAAAAATTTTGGGTACTATTACTATTATTATTTCGTATATGGTTATTACAGGGTATCAGTTCAAAGGTGGTGGCAGGCTTTTATCGATCATAACCAATGGAAGTATTTCGCCGGAATTAGGAACAGCACTAACTGCTGTTTTTATTATTTCGTTTACGTTGCTTGCTGGCATGGTTTCTATAATGAGTATAGATATTATAAATGGAATTGTTATGATATTGGCTATTTTTATTTCTTTACCTATGTTAATTGTTAAAAATGGTGGGGCAGGTACATTATTAAATAATATAAAAATGAATTTCCCTGATAGATTAGATATAATGGGAGGACATGATCCGATATGGGTCATTGGGCTTATATTACCGACTCTTTTATTATTATTAAGTGAAAGTTCTATCTATCAAAAATTTTCTTCTGCAAAGGATCCAAAGACAGCAAAAAAGGCAGTTATTGGTATGCTTACAGGTGTTATTTTAATAGAAGTTGCGATGGCATCTCTTGCTGTAGTAGGTTTTGCTCTTTATATGAAAGATCCTCGTTTTTGGATTAATGGAGAGATAGGGAATATTATTAATCAAGCTAAAGCAGAAGAAATTATATTAAGATTGGGTTTTGAAAAATTGCCTTTATGGGCGGGGCTTCTTTTAATTAATTCAGGAGTAGCTATTATTATCTCGACTGGGAATACTTTTCTTATGGTGACATCTACTAATACAGTGAGAGATTTGCTTCAGCCGATATTTAAGTTTTCTAATGAGAAAATTGTTAAAATTCAAAGATATACAATTGCTGGTTTAGGAATATTAGCATATCTTTTAGTAACACAATTTCAAACTATTTTAGAGATGGCATTTATTGCATATACAATGATAGGAGCATCTTTAACGCCGGCTTTACTTGCGACTTTTTTCTGGAAAAGGGTTACCACAAAGGGAGGTGTGGCTTCTATTTTAGCTGGAATGTTAACTACTGTTTTGTTTGTTATAATTAATAAAATTTTAATATATAAAAGCTTGACATATTCTTTTTTAGGTATTAAATTTCCTATCAGTACGGATTATATTGCTATACCGGCTTTCTTTTTTTCTATGTTATTTTTAATTTTTGTAAGCCTTATGACAGAAAAAGAAGATAAATGGCGATTATTTTTTGATTAAAAGGAGACATCCATGGAAAAAATAATTATTTCATCTATTGGCAGGAGTATTTTGAATAGCATATCTTCTGGTATTATTATTTTGAATAATTCTGGAAAAATAATTTTTGCAAATAGATCTGCATATAAAGAATATCATATTCCTTCTTCAAAGGAAGTTATCTCCAGGCATTACAAAGAAGTATTATCTGAAGAAATTTCCCAGGAAATAGAAAAGGCTATTGAAGAAGTTAAAATTGGTAGTTTATATAGAATAGATCAGATAAAATTTTATGATAATGGGATGGAAGTTTTTTTCGGTGCTACTGTATATCCTTTATTTAATGAATGGTCTGAATTAATTGGTTTTATAGTAAATGGCAAGGATATTACTAAAATTATTTTAGAGAGTGAGGAAAAAAAGAAATTAAAGGAATTAAATGAAAAGCTGAATCTTATTATTGAAAATTTTAAAAAACAGAATGAAGAACTAAATAGCGCCGTTAATAGAAGTGAAAATATAATAAAAACAGTGTTTTCAACTTTATCATCCCCTATAACTAAACTTTTAAGCTTAATTGATGATTTAGATAATATAAAGTCATTAGATGAACTTGAAGATATAAAAAAGGGGTTTAAGGATTTTGTAACAACTTTTATGTATTTAAAAGAAGAATTTGCTCAATATACATCTTTTTCTGTGGGAAGTAATAAAAAGACGGAATATATAAATATAGCAAATATTTTAGATATAGTGATAAAAGATTTAGAATCTGAGATAAAAAATAAAGGTATAGAATTAAAGATTAATTTGCAATATAGTGATAAAAAGTGTTTGTTGACTTCAAAAGAAGATACTATTTTAGTATTTAAAAATATTTTATCAAATGCAATTCATTATTCTAAGGAGAATGGAATTGTAGAAATTGAAGATAGATTCTGGGAAGGATATTATTTTATAGTAATAAAAGATTATGGAATAGGTATTAGACAGGAAGAGTTAAAAAATATTTTTACGCCGTTTTATAGAGGAGAGGAGTCAATAAAAATGGCAAAAGGAATCGGTTTAGGCTTAACAATAGCAAAGATGATAATAGAAGAGATGGGTGGTGCAATAGAAGTTGAGTCAGAATATGGTAAAGGCACAACAGTAACATTTTATTTTAAAGCTTATGATTGCAATAAATAGAAAAATACTTGTTGTAGAAGATGATGCTTATTTGAGATTTATTTATAAAAAGAGTATTGAAACTAAATTAGGCTTTGAGGTAAAAACAGCTGGAACATGGAGGGAAGGTAAGGCTTTTTTTTTGCATCAGATTTTTGATTTAATTATTCTGGACTTAGGGTTACCTGATGTTTCTGGCATAGATGTTTTAAAAGAGATTAGAGAATTAAAGTCTGAGCAAAAAGTTCTTGTAGCATCCGCTTATGGTACAAAAGAAAATATTTTATTATTAGCAAAATATAAAGCAAATGGTTTTATTGTTAAACCATTTACAATGGAAATGCTTATTAGTAAGATAAAAAATGTACTGGGAGTTAAATAATTATGCTAAATATCCTTAAAAATAAATTGTTATCAGAAAAACAAATCATTCAAAAAGAGCCTAATTTTAGAGAAGGACTAAAATTATTAAAAGAAAAACAATATTCAAAGGCTCTTATATTATTCAAAAGAAGTGCAGCTAAAATGCCTAATCAACCTAAGATATTGAATAATATCGGGGTAGCAATGGCAGGCATGAAAAATTATGCACAAGCAATTGAACATTATAAAAAAGCAATAGAATTGGACCCTAATTATTATATTGCTTATTTTAATCTTGCTATAGCCTACGATAATCTTTCAAAAATAGATGAAGCATTGGATGTTGTAAATAAAGTACTTAAATCGAATAAGGACCTTGATGGCTTGTATATAAAAGCAGTTTTATTAAAATCAATGTTATTAGAAAAGAAATCTGATATTGATTCTGCGATTGAAGTATTAGAAGATGCTTGTGCAAAAATAAAAGATAATAATATAATAAAGAAGCTTATAAAATTGTATTATCTTAAAGAAGATTTTATAAAATTATATGAGCTTTTAGATAAAGAAATTAAGGGACAAGATATAGAATCAGAAGAGATGTTAAAAATTATTTTAGAAACGTTAATAAAGTTAAAGAAAGAGGCAGAATTTCCTATATATTTTAACAATTTTGCACAAAGAGAAGGTGCTATTGATGAAGTAAAATCACTTGCAGGAGATTATATTAAATCTGGTAATTTGAAAGCAAGCATTTTGTTATATGAAGCTATGTTTAATAATGATCCTGAGAATTATTTGACAATCGGTCAAATATTAATTAGTTTATATGAAAAAATAGGAAATATAGATAGAGCGTTAGAAATTGCTTATGAGATTTTTGATATTTTTTTCAAGAAAGGAATTATAGAAAAATTAGAAAGTTTATTAAAATTTATAGAAAAATATAAGAGAGAAGATGTAAATCCCAGATTAAAATTAATAGAGTTATATAAAAAGAATAATTTGTTGGAAAAGGCTGAGAAAAGTTATGAAATTATTATTGAAAAGAAATTAGAGGATATAGAATTGGTAAAAGATTACGTAAATTTATTAGAAAAATTAGCAGAAAAAGATAGAAAGTATTTAGAAAAAATAGTGCAAATATGGGATAAATTCTCTGCGGTTTTTCCAGATAATCCAGAAGTAATGTTAGAACTTGGGAAAATTTATGCTAATAATTTCAAGTATCAGGAAGCAATACAATTTTTGGAGCAAGCTATAGCGATAAAGCCTGATTTGTATGAAGCATATTTTCATTTAGGTCTTTTATATTTTTCTCTGGGTAAATTTAATCGAGCATTAAACTATTTATCAAAAATAAAACATTTAAGGAAAGAGTTTCCTGAAGTTGATGAAATTATTAAAGAAATAAAAAAAATGGATCAAAAATAAAAAAGCCCCTTTATAAAGGGGCTTTTTTTATGAAGAAATTTCTTCCCAGATTTGCTTGATGCTTTTTGAGTATTCTTTTTTTCTATTTTGGTAATAAGTATGTAGATAATAATGGGAGACTTCAGATAGAGGCTCTTTTAAAAATTCTTCATATAATTTTTTTATTTCAGGATTATTGTGAGATTGTTTTATAGGAGAATTCATATCTATATTGTATATGGCTTGCTGACGACTGTACCAATATTTTCTGTAATTCTTTTTTGATTTAGGTTGCCCGCCACCGCCAACGCATCCACCAGGACATGCCATGAATTCAATAAAAGTATATGGGGATTTTCCAGCAGCTACTTCTTCTATTACTTTTTTTATTGCTTTGATTCCATGTGCTATACAGATTTTTATTTTTCCAAAATCCTTCCCGAAATCTACTTCGGCTTCTTTAATATTGGATACGCCTCTCATTTGGTGCATCTCTATTTTTGGGAGTTCTTTTCCTGTTACAAGTTTATATAAAGTCCTTGTGGCAGCTTCTGCAACACCTCCTGTTGTACCAAATAATACAGCTGCTCCAGAATGTTTACTTAAAATTGGGTTATCATAATCAGAATCTTCTAAGGAAGGAAGCCATATTTGTTCTTTTTTTAATAATTTGGCTAATTCTCTGGTTGTTAGAACTACATCAACATCATATATATCATTTTTCAAAAATTTTGTATTTTTAGCTTCATCTTTTTTAGCTGTGCATGGCATGATTGAGATAACTTTTATTTTTTCTGGTGGAATATTATTTTGTTTCGCAAAATAAGATTTTGCAATAGCTCCAAAACATTGTTGAGGAGATTTTACAGTTGAAAGATGTGGAATTAATTGAGGATAATTTTTTTCAATATAATTGATCCATCCAGGAGAACATGATGTAAATAAAGGAAGTTTCCCATTATTTTTTAATCTATGCAATAATTCAGTACCTTCTTCCATTATAACCAGATCGGCTGCAAAATTAGTATCCATAACATAATCTGCACCAATCTGTTTTAAAGCAGTAATTATTTTCCCTGTTACAATGCTTCCTGCAGGCATTCCAAATTCTTCTCCCAAAGCAACTCTAACAGCAGGAGCAACTTCAAATATAGTAACAATGTCAGGATCATATAAATATTGAATAACCTCTTCTGTATCATCTCGTTCTGCAAGTGCCCCTACAGGGCATACCAGTGTACACTGCCCACAATTTATACAATTAGAATCAGCAATTTGAAATACTTCTCGCGGGGTTATCTGTGCTTTTATCCCTTTTTTGGCAAAAATTAAAACGTCAGTTGTTTGAATTTCTCTACATATTTTTATACAACGGAGGCATCTTATACATTTATTCATATCTCTTATTATAGAAGGAGAAGAATTATCGAATTCTCTTTTTCTAATATTCTTATCTATATGAAATGGATTTTCTTGAAGCCCAACAAATTTAGAAATATCTTGTAGTTCACAGTCTCCATGTCTTACGCAGGTGGAACATTCATGATCATGATCTGCTAAAAGTAAAGAAACTTGCGTCCTTTGGGTTTCTCTTATAACTTTTGATCTTGTAAAAATTTGCATTCCTTCCTCTATAGGAGTATTACACGATGTAACAATCATTGGTTTATCATCATTTTTTCTTTTTACTTCAACCACACATACCCTGCATGTACCTGGAGTATGGTCTATTTCAGTCATAGCACATAAAGTAGGTATAAAAATATTATTTTCTTTGGCCACTTCTAAAATTGTTTTTCCGGGACCAAATTCTACTTTTTTGTTATTTATATAAGCTATCATTAGTTACCCCCTTCTTATCTTTCTGTTAAAACCATAGATAGTCTATAGCATCTTAGACAACGTTCTGCTTCTTTATATGCATCTTCTGTCTTAATTGGCTTTTCAACTTCATCAAAGATCTTTTTTCTAACAGAAGGTTCAAGTTCTTCTACTTTAATTCTTCTTGTGTATTTTATAGGAATTTTTATTTCTTCTTTATCTCTAATTCTCAAAGCCTTAAGAATTTTGCTCATTTTATCTTCTTTTGAAAATCTTACTTTTCCATAGCTAAGGTAATCGTCTATTGAAGAAGCGGCTTTAATACCAGCAGCCATAGCTTCAATTAAAGTAGCAGGGCCTGAGACTGCATCTCCTCCTGCAAAAACGCCGGGTTTTGATGTCATCAGAGTATCTTCATTGACTTTGATTAAACCCCATCTATTTATTTCAATTCCCTCGTCTCCTTTTAAAAAACTTAGATCTACATACTGTCCTATTGCAGGAATAATCATATCTGCTGACATAATAAATTCTGAACCTTCAATTGCAGAAACAGATCTTCTTCCACTTTCATCTGGTTCCCCTAATTGCATTTTTACCAGTTCAATACCTGTTACTTTTCCATTTTCACTAATAATCCTTGAAGGGTTTGTTAAAAAATGGAAAATAACTCCTTCTTCTTTTGCTGCTTCAATTTCTTCTCTATCTGCAGGCATTTGCTCTTCTGTTCTTCTATATACAAGATGTACTTCTTTTGCTCCCATTCTAATAGCACTACGTACGCAATCCATTGCCACATTACCACCGCCAACTACTACAATTTTATCTCCTAATTCTACTTTGAGTCCCATATTTATATAATAATGGTTAATATAAAGTAAAAAATTTATACCTGTTTTGTATCCTTTTAAGCTTCTATTTTCGCCGGGCACTTTCAATGCTTTACCTTTGCTTGCACCAATACCTAAGAAAATAGATTTATATCCCTGTTTGAAAAGATCAGAAATATAAAAATCAACACCTAATCTTCTATTGTAAAATATATTTCCACCGAGTGATTCTATTATGCTTATTTCTTTTCTTAGTATATCTTTAGGCAATCTATAGTTTGGAATTCCAATAGCAGCCATTCCTCCTGGTTCTGTCATAGCTTCGAATATATCAACATGATATCCTCTAAGGAGTAAATGATATGCAGCAGAAATCGATGCAGGTCCAGATCCTATAATAGCTACTTTTAAATGTTCTGGTTTTTTTTCTTTTATTAAGTCTTTTGTAAACCAACCATCAGTTACATATTTTTCTTTATCAGCAACAAATCGTTTCAATGTTTTTATACCAACAGGCGCATCAACAACGGTTCTTCTGCAGGCAAATTCACAGAATCTCACACATACTCTACCACATGTGGCTGCCCATGGATATTTTTGTAGAACAACTCCCACAGAGTGGGAAAATTTCCCGTCTCTTATATAATCTATATATTTAGGTACTTCTACTTTTGCAGGGCATGCTTCAATACATGGAGCGGTCATGTAAAGAAACTCATTATAAGATTTTTTTTCTACTTTATTTTCAACTTCATTTTTAAGTTCATCTTCAAAATTGTCTAAAAATGTCAATAAACCAATTGTTGATGTCTGACCTAAACCACAAAGGGAAGTCTGAGATATATGGATAGCCAATTTTTTTATATTATCTATATCTTCTTTTAGATTTGTACTATTTTTTAAATTTTTTATTTGCTCTGCTAAAATTTTTGTTCCTACTCTACAAGGTGTACATTTTCCACATGATTCAGAAGCTATTTTTGTCATATATTTTGTAAAAGTTTCAATTATATTTACTTTTTTATCAAAAATAAAAAAGCCTTTCCAGCCTATAAATGCTTTTATTTCGTTTCCAGGCTCAAAAAAGTTTAATTCTCTAAGATTTTCATCATCTTCAATTTCGAATAAAAATTTGTCTCTATTATCGATTTTTTTATTATCCCAGTAGCCATAAATAACTTTAGCCATTATTTCCCCCCACTTAATTTTGGTAGTATAAGTTCTTCAAAAATTTTTGCAGCATTTTGAGGCGTAACATTTTCAATAAATTCCCCGTCTACTTCTACAGAAATACCAGGAATATCGCATTTTCCCATGCAGAAGCTCCCTTTTAATTCAATTTGGGATTCGAGATTTAATTTAGATATTTTCTCCATAAAAGTACGGATAACTTCTTCTGAACCTCTTAAATGGCAGTTTGTACCTACACATACTAAAAGTTTCATTGTCTTTCTCTCCCCGTTTAAAATTTTTTCTATTTTAGTGATTTTTTGCACAAAATCAATATATTTGTTATAAAAATAACAAAATTTAATTTAAAAGTCATTTTTTTATTTAAATCGCTTGACAGTAGATTTTTTTTATTTTTATCCTTAAAATGAGGGGTAGTATAGTTTTTTATGATAATTATAGTAATTTGCTTATAAAAATAATTACCTTGACAATATAATCTTTTATTGATATAATTTATCTAAAAATAAACCTTCTGAAAAGGAGTTAGCAATGAGGAACTTACTTTTAAATGATCTCATGTTAAACAAAATAAATATTGGCAATATACCAACAAAAATAGAATATTCTCAATATCTTTCAAAAAAATATAATCTTAATTTTTATTTAAAAAGAGATGATCAAACAGGTATCGGATTGAGTGGTAATAAAATTAGGAAATTGGAGTATTTGTTTCATGATGCTATAAAAAAAGGCTATAAAAATGTTATTACCTGTGGAGGAATTCAATCCAATCATTGTCGTGCTACTGCTGTTTTAAGTAGGATGGTTGGGATTGCTCCATATCTTGTCTTAAGGGGAACAGAACCAGAAGAGTATTATGATGGGAATCTGTTTTTGAATAAACTATTAGATGCTCAAATATTTTGGGTGACTCCTGAAGAGTATAAAGAACAAATAAATGAAATTTTGCAGCAAAAAGCTGATGCAATTGGAAGCTGTTATCTTATTCCGGAAGGCGGTTCAAATGAAATTGGGTATCTTGGTTATTTAAATGCTGGACTTGAAATTTTAAATCAAGAAAAGGAGATGGGAGTTTCTTTTGATTATATTTTTTGTGCTGTTGGTTCTGGTGGAACTCTTGGCGGATTGATTCTTGCTAAAAAGATATTTAATATAAATGCTAAAATTGTAGGGGTTAATGTTTGCGATGATGCTTCTTATTTTCAAAGTAGAATTTTAAGAGTTTTAAATTCTTTTATTGACAAATATAATCTTGAACTGGAAATTACTAAGGATGATATTCAGATAATTGATGGATTTGTTGGACCTGGATATGCTATTTCTACAATGGAAGAACGTCAATTAATAAAAGAAATGGCTAAAAATTCTGGAATATTTTTAGACCCTGTATATACAGGAAAGCTTATGTGGGCGTTAGATAGTAATCTTAAAAAGCATGAATATAAAAAATCGAATGTATTATTTATTCATACTGGCGGGATTTTTGGCTTATTCCCTCAAAAAGAATTATTTTTTTAATAAAAAAAGGAGTAATATTAATGGAAAAAACAAAATTAACACCCGATGAATTGAATGTATTGTTGCAATATAGAAACAATAAGGAACGTTTGAATAAAATATTGAATAAATTAAGTGATCAGATAGTTTTTAAATTATATCAAATATATGTTAGTGAAGAAATAGGCGATAAAGAAATTACTTTAAAAAATTTTAAAGATTCAAAAAAAGAAGCAATAGAACTTTTGTGTAATGCATATTTATTTAACCAGTATTTTTCTAACAGAGATCCATTAGAGCCTATAAAGAATATTATAGCAGAGGAATTTTTGAATATATTGGAAAAAGAAAACTGATTGATATTTTTATTTTGAGATTTTATTATGGGAGGAGGATTTTGTGATTAATTTTAGTATTTATGATTGGGTAGTATTAGGATTATATCTTGCTTTTTTGATTTTTATTGGAGTAAAGGTAGGGGTAGGACAAAAAAATGTTAAGGATTATTTTTTAGGAAGTAAAAGTTTACCATGGTGGGTTATAGGAGTTTCAATTATTGCAACAGAAACCAGTGCATTAACATTTATAGGAGTTCCTGCTATGTCTTTTGCAAAAGGTGGAAATCTTTCTTTTGTACAGATATTGATTGGGTATGTGTTAGCCAGAATTATAATTGCTTTTTTTATGGTGCCACAATATTTTAAAGGAGAAGTTTTTTCTCCATATACATTGTTAAAAGAAAGATTTGGCAACTCGCCATTGATTTTGACATCCTTATTTTTTTTAATAAGCGGTAGTCTTGCGGCAGGAGTTAGAGTATATGTAACCGCAATTCCTCTTCAAAGTTTATTAAATATTAAAATATTTTATTCAATTTTGATTTTTATTGTTATAGCTATAATTTATACTTTTAATGGAGGAATAAAATCTGTAATATGGACAGATTTTTTGCAGTTTTTTATTTTTGTTTTAGGGGGAATATTTGCGTTGATATATATTCCTATAAAGTTGCATAGTATTGGAGTTTCAGGCATTATAGAAGAGGCAGCAAGTGCGGGTAAGTTTCATTGGTTTAATTCATCTTTTTCTTTTGCGCCGCCGTTTAATATATGGATGGGGTTGTTCGGTGCTACTATTGGAGTTGTTTATGCATTAGGTGTTGATCAACTTTTAGCTCAAAAAATTTTAAGTTGTAAAAATAAAAGAGATGGTCAAAAAGCATTAATGTTATCAGCTGCCATTATTTTCCCATTATTTTTAATTTTTTTGTTTGTAGGAATCGCCTTATTTATTTATTATAAACATGTAAATATTAAAATACCGATTCCTTTGACAGATGGGGGACAACCAAAGTATGATTATGTATTCCCTATTTTTATTTTAACAGAAACACCAGTTGTTTTTAAAGGATTATTAATATCAGGAATTTTTTCAGCGGCATTATCTTCGATAAGTGGTGCATTGAGTGCATTATCCTCTATATGGACAATACAATTTTATAAAAGATTTTTAAAGAAAGAAGCTTCACCAGAGTTTTATTTAAAGTATTCCAGAAAAATTATTGTAGTATTTGGAGGAATATTAGTTTTTGTGGCATTTTTGAGTCAAAATGTTAGTCTTGTTTTTAATTTGGCTTTTACATTAACTGGATTAACTTCAGGGGCTATGCTTGGAGCAGTTGTTTTTGCTTTATTAAAATTGGATTTTAAATCATCGGAAATTATCTCTGGTATGGCATTGTCGTTTATTGTAATGGCAATAATTATATTCTTAAACCAGATAGGAAAAATATCTATATTCTGGCCGTGGTATACTCTTATTGGTTATATAATTATGGCAATTGGAACTTATTTGCATAAATTTTTTTTAAGAAAAACCTGAAGATTGAAAAAGTAAAGAATTATTTATACTTGACAAAAGTTTTTTTTTAATTTAAATTAAAAAAAAATTTTTCAAGGAGAAAATCTATGGAGAGAACTTTGTTTTTAATAAAACCTGATGCTGTTTCTAAAAAAATAGCAGGTAAAATTATAGATATATTAGAAAAGAATGACCTTCATATTGCTGAGATGAAAATGTTAAGATTAGATACAGAAACTGCTGAAAAATTTTATAAAGAACATAAAAATAAAGAATTTTATCATAAGTTAATTAAATATGTAACTTCAGGCCCTATTATTGCAATGGTATTGGAAGGGGAAGATGCTATAAAAAAAGCTCGAAAAATTATTGGAAGTACAGATCCTAAAAAAGCAGAACCAGGGACTATTAGAAATCTTTTTGGTACAGATAGAACCTATAATGCAGTGCATGCCAGTGATTCTCCTGAAAGTGCAGAATATGAAATCAATATAATATTTAATAATAATGAAAACAATTAATATAATATGTATTGAGAAAAATAAGGATATGTTTATTGTCGAAGGTATAAAAAATTATATTGCTAAAATAAATCGATTTGTAGAAATTAATATTGTATATTTAAAAGGATTAAACAAGAAGAATATTTCAGAAGAAGAACTAAAATCTTATGAATTCAGAATGATTGCCAATAAGTTGGAACAAAATTCATATAAAATATTATTAGATGTGGAAGGAGATTTATTAGATTCTTTTCAATTTGCTAATTTTCTTAATAAAATAATACAATTTCCTAATAAGATAGAATTTATAATAGGCGGTGTATATGGAGTAAGTGAAGAATTAAAAAAGATAGTTAATAAAAAAATATCATTATCTAAATTAACCTTTAGTCATCAATTGGTAAGACTCATTTTACTGGAACAAATATATCGAGGCTTTTGTATCGTGAATAATGTGCCGTATCATAAATAGCAAAGGAGAGCAAGATGGATTTATTTGAAAAATGTTATGCTTTTAAGGAAGCTGATATTGCCAGAGAACAAGGATATTATCCTTATTTTCATCCGATTGAATCGGGGCAGGGGACAAAAATTATTATAGATGGTAAAGAGATGATAAATATAGGTTCTAATAATTATCTTGGCTTAACAAGTCATCCAAAATTAAAGGAATATGCTATAAACGCCATAAAAAAATATGGCACTGGATGTACGGGGTCGAGGTTTTTAAATGGTACCTTAGATTATCATATAAAATTAGAAGAAAAATTAGCGGATTTTATGGGAAGAGAAGCTGCTTTGATGTTTAGTACTGGTTATCAAACTAATCTTGGAACCATTTCTGCTTTGATAGGGAAAGATGATGAAGTTTATATTGATAGAGAAGATCATGCAAGTATTGTTGATGGGTGTAGAATGAGTTTTGGAAAGATTGTTAAATATAAGCATAATGATTATAAAGATTTAGAAAGAATTCTTGAAAAAAATAATAAAGATTGTGGGAAATTAATAGTTGTGGATGGTTTATATAGTATGGGCGGTGATTTTGCGGATCTTGATAATTTAGTGCCGGTTGCTAAAAAATATAATATGAAGATTATGGTTGATGAAGCTCATTCTATGGGAGTTTATGGCAAACATGGTCGTGGTGTAACAGAAGAGCTTGGTTATGAGGAAGAAGTAGATTTAGTTATGGGGACATTTAGTAAATCTTTTGCATCCATAGGAGGCTTTATTGCCGGTAAATATAAAATTATTGATTATATTAAACATAAGGCAAGATCTTTAATTTTTAGTGCGAGTTTGCCTCCTGCATCTTTAGGTGTTATAGAAGGCGCACTTGAGATAATTCAAAATGAGCCAGAAAGAAGAGAGAGATTATTGAAAATTGCAGAGAGAATGAGAAATGAATATAAAAATCTTGGATTTAATATAGGAAATTCAGTTTCTCCAGTTATTCCTATTATTATAGGAGATGATTATAAAACATTTAAGTTCTGGATGCTTTTAGGAGAATATGGAGTTTATGCTAATCCTGTAGTTTCTCCGGCTGTTCCACCTAATATGTCATTGATAAGAACAAGTTATACTGCAACACATACAGATGAAGAGTTAGACCGGATTTTAGAAGCTATGAAAAAAGCAGGGAAAGAGGCTGGAATAATATAATGAAAGTCTTGATAACAGGAAGTTCAGGATTTATAGGTTCTAATTTACTTCAGTATTTTATAGAAAAAAAAGAATTCGAATTATCTATATTGTTACGTAAGAATTCAGTATCAAAGAAAATACAAGATGTTATAGAATACAGATGTGATTTTTTTGATATTGATAGTATGAAAGAAGCAGTATCCGGCAAAGATATAATAATTCATATTGCAGGAGTTACAAAAGTTAGAAATTATAATGATTTTTTTAAATATAATACTGAGGCAACTAAAAATTTATTAAATGCAGTCAAAGAGTTTAACCCTGATTTGAAAAGATTTATTTATTTTTCATCTCTTTCTGCAGCAGGCCCTTCAAAAATCGATAATCCTGTTGATGAGAATACCCCAGAAAATCCTGTGAGTTTTTATGGTAAGAGTAAATTACAAGCAGAGAAAATTGTTAAAAATTCAGGAATAGAATATACAATTATAAGGCCACCAGCAGTATATGGTCCGGGAGATAAAGATATTTATATTTATTTTAATTTGATAAGTAAAGGAATTGCTCCTGTTCTTGGTAGTGGGAAAAATCAACTGAGTATAGTTCATGTTTCTGATTTGGTTAAAGGAGTATATTTAGTAATAAATAGATTGGAGAATTCTATAAATAAAATTTTCTATTTTTCAGATGGAAAAATTTATAATTGGTTAAGATTAAGAGAATATTTGAAAAATATAATAAACCCTAAATTTTGTATAGATATAAAAGTTCCTTTATTTTTGCTTAAACCTTTTTCTCTATTAGGAGATATTACAAATAAAATAAAAAAATCCCCTACACCTCTTAATAGTGATAAATTTATAGAAATGAAACAAGAAGCGTGGATATGTTCTATTGAAAATGCAATAAAAACACTTGATTTTTCTCCAGATTTTGATATATTTAATGGGTTTAAAGAAACTTATGAATGGTATTTAAAAAATGGTTGGATTAAAACAAAGGAGAGGTAGGAAATGAGTAAACCATGGAAACCGGTATTAAAGAGAAAAAGAACTAAAGCAAGACTAAAAAGAAAAAAAATGGCTTTAAAAAAACAGCTTAAAGAAGCAAAGAGTAAAAAGTAATTTTTTGTGAAACATATATTATTTTTTTTAGTTATTTATTTTTAAAGAAGATTTTTATTAAAAAAGGTAGATAGCATGGCTCAAAAAAGAGATTATTATGAAATATTGGGTGTAAGTAGAAATGCTACTGATGATGAAATAAAGAAGGCATATAGAAAATTGGCTTTAAAATATCATCCTGATAAAAACCCAGGTGATAAAGAAGCTGAGCAAAAATTTAAAGAGTTAACAGAAGCTTATGAAGTGTTAAAGGATCCTAAAAAACGAGCGATTTATGATAAATATGGCCATGCTGGATTGAATGGAGGAGCTGGTTTTGGCGGCGGGAGTGGTTTTGGCGGTTTTGGCATTGATCTTGATGAAGCATTGCGTACTTTTATGCGTGATTTTGGTGGTTTTGATCCTTTTGGAGATATTTTTGGAGATTTTGGTGGCTCCTCGAGGCGACGTTCTTCTTCTTCATCGGGTAGAAGAGCATATCGAGGTGAAGATTTAAAAGTATATCTTGATTTAACATTAGAAGAGATAGCAAAAGGAACTGAAAAGAAGTTAAAGATAAAAAAATATAAAAAATGTGAACATTGTAATGGCACTGGATCATCAGATGGCAAATTGACTACATGTCCGAGTTGTAAGGGGACAGGCCAGGTTAAGCAAGTATCTCAATCGCTTTTTGGACAATTTATTAATATAACAACATGTCCAACATGTAATGGAGAAGGAAGGGTAGCACAATCGCCATGTTCATATTGTTCAGGAACTGGTAGGATAAAAGATACTGAGATAATTTCTATAAAAATACCTGCTGGAGTTGCAGAAGGGAACTATATTCCGTTAAGGAATCAGGGTAATGTTGGTCCCCATGGAGGGCCGGCAGGAGATATTTTAGTTTTTATTAGAGAAATTCCGCATCCCCATTTTAAAAGAAAAGGGGATGATATTTATTTAGAGATAAATATTTCTGTATGGCAGGCAATTTTAGGAGATAAAATAATCGTCCCTACTTTGTTTGGTAATGTAGAAATGAAGATACCTCCGGGAACTCAATCAGGAAAAATATTCAGATTAAAAAATAAAGGCATTCCTCATGTTAACCAGCATGGTTCTGGCGATCAATATGTTATAGTTAATGTAAAAATCCCAGAAAAACTTTCCAAACAAAGTATTGAATTAATAAAGCAAATAAAAGAAATAGAAGAATAATCTTTTTATGCAATCAATAAAAACACCTCTTTTTTATTCTAATTTTGATGATAATTTAAATATTGGAGATATAATTTTTCTTGATAAAAATGAAACAAACCATATATATAATAGCCTCAGGAAGAAACAAAATGATATAATTGCTGTTTTTAATGGAAGAGGCATTTTAGTAGAGGGTAGTATTATTGATATTTCTAAAAACTCCACTAAAGTAATAATAAATAATATTGAAAAGTATAAAAAAGAGAAGTTTATATCGGCAATTATTCCTTTGTTTAATTTAAACAAATTGGATTTTTCAATAGAAAAATTAGCTGAACTGGGAATACATAAGATTTATATTTATAATCCTGATTTTAATAATAAAAATGTAAAACATATTGAAGAGAAGCTTAGAAGATGGCAGAGAGTTTGTATTGCCGCATGTAAGCAGTCATATAATATTTTTCTTCCAGAACTTTATTTTCTTAATGATTTATGTGAGCTTGAAGAATTCGATGGGCATTTTATTGTTCCTTTTGAATTGGAGAAAAATATAACATTGGAAAAGGTTATTTCGGAAGTTAAAGATAAGGATATATTTTTTATAATTGGTTCAGAGGGTGGTTTTTCACAGAAAGAAATAGATATTTTGCAAAGGCATTTATCTGTTTATTTTGTAAAGCTTACGGATACAATTTTACGAGTGGAAACGGCGGTAATATATACAGCATCTGTTTTAACCTTTTTTTTTAATAAATGAGATTTTTGGAACATTTTATATTCCTTCATTTTTTAAGTATACAACTTGACATTTTTTATTTTTTTTAATAAAATAACTTAAAATAAAAAGAAGGTAGGTTAATATGGAAAAAAATTCATATTTTAACGAGCCATTTTGGATTAAAAGGATAATTCCTTTTGTAGTTTTTCTTTTATCTTTTTTGGGATATTTAAAAACAGTTCAGCCAACAGTATCTTTTTGGGATTGTGGTGAATTTATTGCTACCTCATATATTTTAGGAGTGCCACATCCACCAGGAGCGCCTCTTTTTAATATTGTTGGAAGATTCTTTTCTTTATTGCCATTAGCAGAAGAGGTGGCAGTTAGAATAAATTTAATTTCTAATCTGACTTCTGCTTTTGCAATATTATTTTTATATTTAATAATTAGAGAATTTATTGCTTATTTTATGGAAATAAAATCATTAAAAGATAGTATTATCTCATCTTTTTCAGCAGCTTCTGCTTCGTTAATGGCTGCTTTTGCCGATACTTTTTGGTTCAATGCAGTTGAAGCTGAAGTTTATGCTGCTGCTATGTTTTTTATGTTATTGAGTGTTTATTTAGCACTGGTATGGTATAGAAAGAGAAAAGAGAAGGGATCTGATAGGTATTTAATACTTATGATTTATGTGATGTATTTAGGTATTGGTGCACATTTGTTTTCTCTTTTGTTATTTCCTGCTATTTTCTTTTTAATAATCAGTGCGAATAGGATTGATAATAAATCTTTCAAAAATGGTTTATATGGACTTGGAATTTTATTTGTTATTGTCTGGATAATAAATAAATTGAATGCACCGGGGGATTTTTTACGTTCTATATTACATGATCCTTTAAGGAATATAGTGGACAAATTTTTTATTATTTTTTCTGAAAAAACAGTTCAAACAATTAATTCTTTTTCTCCAGAAATTGCTTTTATTTCATTGGGATTGGTTATATTGACTATATGGTTGATTAACTATTTTGAAAGAAAAGAAATTGTGCAGGACTGGAAATATTGGGTAGTATTTTTTCAATTAACTCTTGTAATATATGCTTTGGATTTCTTTTTGTGGTTTAATTTTTGGTCTTTAATAGCATATGCTTACTATTCTTTTAATTCTAAATATAAATATAAATTTAGATTTTTATTGGTTACAGTATTAGTAGCTATTATAGGATATTCTTCTTATTTATATGTTCCTATTAGAGCTAACCTTGATCCTGAGATTAATGAAAATGATCCGTCCTCATGGAAGCAATTTAAAGTTTATCTTGAAAGAAAACAATACGGAGAGCCAGATATATGGACAAGAATTACTCATAGAAAAGGCAGTTTTTCATGGCAAGTTGGCTATATGCTTAATTATTTAAGAAATCAATTTAGTCATCCAATTCTTTTTCCTATATGGTTTTTCTTTTTTCTATTGGGATTATATAGTTTAATGAAAAAATCAAAAGATAGAAATGTAATGCTTTTTGCTGTTTTTATATTTATTATTGTATCAATAGGGCTTGTAATTTATATGAATTTTTCTGATGGACAACATGGAGTTCATGCAGAGGTAAGAGATAGAGATTATTTTCATACACCTACTTTTCTTGTTTTTGCATTATTTATGGGGTTGGGTTTTGCAACACTTTTGGATTATATTAGAAAATTTTTGAAAAAAGATGTTGTTGTAATGGCTCTTGCTGGAATATTTTTGTTATTGCCGATTATAACCTATACTTATCAACTACCTAATCATGATAGGTCTAAAGATTTCTTACCGAATGATTATGCTCACAATATTTTAATTTCATGTCCTCCAAATGCTATATTGTTTACGCAAGGAGATAATGATACTTTTCCATTATGGTTTATTCAGGCTGTTAAAAAATTTCGAAAAGATGTTAGAATTGTAAATCTTAGTTTGTTAAATGCAAGATGGTATATTAAGCAGTTGAAAAAAATTCCACCAACAATAGAGTTTAGTTATGATGATGAAACTATAGATAGAGAATTAATAGGAGCAATTCCTTTATATAATAAAGATTTTAATTTTAAGTATGGAAATATTGAGATTACTATTAAGAAAGGGAATTTTTTAAGAGTGCAAGATATAGGAGTAATGGAAATTATAAGATCGAATTTTGGAAAAAGACCTATTTGTTTTAGTAGAACAGTTGGACCAGATGGAAGACTTGGACTTGATAAATATTTTGTTATGAAAGGTATGTGTTATGAAGTTGTTGATACATTGCCTTCTATAGATACTGTAAAATTAGAAGATGGAAGTATTAAAATAGATACTATAGTAGGTCCTATTGTTGATATTCCTACGACAGAGGATTTGATTGTAAATAAATTTAAATATACAAATTTAAATGATAGCACAACATGGCTTGGCAAAGAAGGTTCAAGATATATTTATGGTTATGTTGATTTATTTAAAATTTTAGCAGAAGCATATACAAAAAAAGGCAATGACAAAAAGGCTTTAGAGATTTTGAAGAAAGGAATAGAATATTTGCCATATGTTGGAATGTCTTATACGAATGTTGGAGATTATTATTTTGAGAAAGGTGATTATGAGAATGCAATAAAATATTATAAAATGGCACAGAGAGATAAGCGTCTTGGTTGGTATGGTTTGTATTATGCTGCAGTATCTTATAAATTGATGGGCAATTTTGATTCTGCGTTGTTTTATATTGAGAAAGCACTTGATATGGAACAAGAAACCGGATCAATTATTTTTAGTAGCCGGATTGAAAATGCAATGTTCAGGGAGGCGGTTTCTATTTGTATTGCAGCTAAGAATAAACAAAAAGCAATTGAGATTATTCAAAATTGGCTGAAAGATCATCCTGATGATCAATTGGCCCGACAGGCGTTATCACAGATAGACGAATTATTTAAAAACACAAAACAATAGGGGGAAAAATGAAAAGAGCCCATAATTTTTTTGCAGGCCCTGCTATTTTACCTCAAGAAGTATTAGAAGAAGCATCTCAAGGCGTTAAAGATTTAAACGGCATTGGGATGTCAGTTTTAGAGATTTCTCATAGATCTAAGTTCTTTGAAGATATTATCAATCAGGCCAAAGAAGATATTAAAGAGTTGCTAAATTTGCCAGATAATTATGAAGTATTGTTTTTACAGGGTGGAGCAAGTCATCAGTTTGCAATGATTCCTTATAATTTCTTGGTTAAAGGGAAAAAGGCAAACTATGTGTTAACAGGTAGTTGGTCTAAAAAGGCTTTGAAGGAAGCATCTATTTTAGGAGAAACTTATGTTTCTGCAACAAGTGAAGATACATCTTTTGATAGAATTCCTGCCTCTATTGATATTTCAGATGATTCATGTTATTTACACATTACTTCTAACAATACTATTTTCGGCACCCAATGGGCGAATTATCCTGATACTGGAAATGTGCCTTTGATTTGCGATATGTCTTCTGATATTTTTTGTAGGCCTATAGATGTTAAAAAATTTGCATTAATTTATGCTGGTGCACAGAAAAATGCAGGCCCTGCTGGTGCTACTATTGTTATTATCAGGAAAGATTTGTTGGAAAATCAAAATTCCAATTTAAATACCTTATGGAATTATGAGACTCATATTAAAAAGAATTCTATGTTTAATACACCGCCTGTTTTCGCTGTTTATGTAATAGGGTTGGTTGCAAAGTGGTTAAAAAAACAGGGTGGTCTGGAAAAAATTTATGAAATTAATAAAGAAAAGGCAGGATTAATTTATAATTTAATTGATAAATATCCTGACTTTTTTAAAGGACATGCAAAAGAAAATTCAAGATCCTTAATGAATATAACTATGAGATTACCTAATGAAGATTTAGAAAAATTATTTGTAGAGGAAGCTTCAAAAAATGATATGTATGGCTTAAAAGGACATAGAGAAGTAGGTGGACTTAGAGCTTCTATGTATAATGCACTTCCAATGGAAAGTGCAAAAGCTTTAGCAGAGTTTATGGAAGATTTTTATAAAAGGCATGGTTAAAAATATTTGAATGACTTTTTTGTTTGAAAGTGGTAATTTTTTACAAAGTAAATATTTAGAATATTTAAATGTCCCGGAGTTATTGAAGAGGACTTTCCAGAACTCCGGGATATTGTATCCTATATTATATACTCAAGTTGGAAATTTTTATTTTATTATTGATGGTATTAAAAGGTTAAAGTTTGCATTAAAAAGTAAAATTGATATTGAATTCAAAAAGATAGAATCAAACAATATTAAAGATTTTATTATGTTACGTAAGCAAATTAGTGAATATAATTTATTAGAAAAAATAGAAATTTTGAAAAATTTTGAGAATTCTGAAGAGTATAGTGATATTTTTAAGCTTTTAGGGTTTAAAAAGAATAGTAATATTAAAATTTTTCTTGA
Organism: uncultured bacterium; assembly: GCA_964384205.1. GTDB lineage: Bacteria > JAGOEH01 > JAGOEH01 > JAGOEH01 > CAYLKS01 > CAYLKS01. The sequence goes on from CAYLKS010000021.1 coordinate 35,101, forward strand.
AAATTTTTATCAGTTGCCAGAAACAGTTCTTTATGCAATGGCAAATAATAAAATAAAATCTAAAAATATTGATATATGGGGTGTTTTCGAAATTAATGAAATAGAGCAAATTTTGAGCTTGATCGAAGGTTTAACATTTAATGTGAATCAGGAAAAGCGTTTTTTAGAATATCTTTTATATATAAAAGTAAATTTTCATGATTTAGAGCAGATTTTTTATAGAATAAAGGAAATAGTGCTATCACAACAAACGTCTACTCAAAAAATATCCAGGATTTTAGAATATTTGGATTCTCTTTGTTATCCTGATTATAGAAAAATTATTGAGAGATTTAATTCGTTGAAAAAAGAATTACAGCTACCTGAAGGTATGTCGTTGACATATTTGGATAATGGTGAAGATAGTCAATTTAAATTTGAATTTTCTTTTACAAATATAGAAGAATTTAATAATTCTATTGAAATTCTCAATAATATCAAAAAAACTTCTAAGATGAATGAATTTTTAACTATATTTATACCTGATGGAGAATGAAAATGAGCAATGAATTGCTGAATGTTGAAGATTATTTGATTAAAAAAGATATTTTTAAAAGTATAAAGTTATCAGTTATAATGCCGGTATATAATGAAAAGAATACCATAAGAAAGATTTTAGAATTGGTAGAAGCAGTTCATATTCCTAAAGAAATAGTAATAGTTGATGATTATTCAATTGATGGTACGAGGGAGATATTAAGAGAGATTGAAAAAGAAAAACAAGAGAAGGATAATAATATAAAAATTTTTTATCATGATAAAAATATGGGAAAAGGTGCGGCAATTAGAACAGCTATAAAAGAAGCTACAGGAGATATAATAATAATTCAAGATGCAGATTTAGAATATGATCCGCAGGATTATTATCGAGTTATTTATCCTATAGTAATTGGTAAAGCAGATGTTGTATATGGTTCAAGATTTATAGGTTCTTTATATCATCGGGTCCTTTATTTCTGGCATTATTTAGGAAATCGTTTTATAACTTTTTGTTCTAATATGTTTACCAATTTAAATTTTACTGATATTGAGACTTGTTATAAAGCTTTTAAGAGAGAAGTTATACAGGATATTGAAATAGAACAGGATAGATTTGGGTTTGAGGTTGAGATCACTAGTAAAATTGCTAAAAAGAAATGTAGAGTATATGAAGTTGGGATCTCTTATTCTGGTCGGACTTATGAAGAAGGTAAAAAAATTGGTTGGAAAGATGGAGTTCAAGCGTTATATTTAATTTTAAAATACAGGTAATTTTGTTATGGATAAAAAAAAATTATTTTTTTTTGCATTATCTTTTATAGCTTTTTTTTCAATATATTTTTATATTTTTGATAATAAATTAGATTTAAATGGGGATAATATAAGTTATTATCTTCTTGGAAAAAGTTTGAATGAAGGTAAGGGATTTACATCAATCTGGAATCCCGGTCATGTTCCTCATAAGCACTTTCCGCCAGGTTATCCGGTTATTATTGCTATTTTTATGTTTATTACTAAAAGCTATTTATTTTTTAAATTTTTAAATGGAATCTTTCTTTTTCTTTCATTATTATTATTTTATAAAATATTTTTGATATTTTATGATGACTGGAGAGTTATTTTATCAGCGGTTATTTTTATAGGTGTTAATATTTATTTATTGCGATATTCAACTTTAATGATGACAGAAATTCCATTTATATTTTTTTCTTTACTGTTGGTATGGTTTTTATTAAAAATTAATTATAATAAATCTCCCCATAAAGATATAAATTTTATTGTATCAGTATTGGTTTTAGGATTTCTTTTTTATATTAGATCAGTTGGGATTTCTATTTTTGGTGCTTTAGTAATTTTTATGCTTTTTAACAAAAAGATTAAACATTTATTATATTTAGTTTTTCTATATATGGGGCTTGTTCTTCCATGGATAATCAGAAATGCTATGGTAACAAATTCATTTGAGACTTCCTATTTAGAGGAAGTTTTGATGAAAAATCCTTATAGGCCTTATTTAGGACATTTAAATATTGTTTCAGGAATAGAAAGAATATGGTTAAATTTAAAACTTTATTTAAGTACTGAAATTCCGAATGGAATTTTTTATAATTTTGTGTCTGAAACTCCTAACTATTTTAGTACTGGAGGTATAATATTTTCTTTAATTGTTATAGGCCTTGCTATTTTTGGTATTATAAAAATTAAAAAATTTAGTTTATTTTTTGCAATTTATTTAGGAGCAACTTTTTTTATATTGCTACTCTGGCCTGAAGCATGGACAGATGTTAGATTTATATTACCAATACTTCCATTTTTAATTATTTTTTCCATAATAGGATTGTATGAAATAATTAATAGATTTATGTTTAAAATCAATCCATTACTTTTAACTATTTTGATAATTTTTAATCTTTCTTCTTTGGAAGAACTTAATATAAAAGCTAAGTCAGATTATCCTCCGGGATGGCGTAATTATTTTAGTATAGCAAGATATTGTAAAAAAAATTTAACTGAAGAAGATATTGTGTGTTGTAGAAAACCGGCATTTTTTTATTTTTTCTCTGAAAAAAAAGGATTAAAGCATAAATTTACTAAAGATGCAGAAAAACTATTGCAAGATCTTAAAGATAATAATGTTACCTATGTTGTTCTGGATCAATTAGGATTTAGTTCAACATTTTTATATTTATTACCTGCAGTAAAAAAATACGAAAACGCTTTTGATGTAGTATATGCTGAGGATAACCCGCCTACTTTATTATTAAAATTCAAGCCTGATTTGCTGAATTTTCAAAAGTAAATTGATGTATATATAATTTAAACTAATATATCTTTAAAATATCTTGATTTTTCATTGATGGGAAAGTATAATAAAAAATAAAAAGGTGGTTTTATGAATAAATTAATTAAAGATGTTCAGATTAAAAATTTAAGAGTCATACCAGATGAGCGTGGAAGATTAATGGAAATTTTAAGAAATGATGATGAATTGTTTACAAAATTTGGTCAGGTTTATATGACTACAACTTATCCGGGCGTTGTTAAGGCATGGCATTATCATAATTTTCAGGATGATAATGTAGTATGTATATCAGGTATGATAAAATTAGCTTTGTATGATGGACGTGAAGAGAGTCCCACTTATGGGGTAATAAATGAATTTTTTATTGGAGATTATAATCCTAAGCTTATAAAAATACCAGCACGGGTTTATCATGGTTGGAAATGTATAAGTTTGAAAGAAGCAATGATTATAAATATTCCCACAAATACATATAATTATGACAAACCAGATGAGATAAGATTGGATCCACATATTAATAATATTCCGTATGATTGGGCAAGGAAAGATGGATAATATTGAGATAAGAGAGCTACCAACTCATTTGGTTAATAAAATAGCTGCTGGGGAGGTAGTTGAAAGGCCTTATTCTGTTGTAAAAGAATTGGTAGAAAATTCCATAGATGCAATGGCCAAAAAAATTTTTGTTAATATTGAAAATGGTGGAAAAACTTTGATTGAAGTTGTAGATGATGGATATGGCATTCCAAAAGATCAAGTTCGTATAGCTTTTAAAAGGCATGCAACATCTAAGATTTCAAGTTTTGAAGATTTGTTAAATTTACACACAATGGGGTTTAGAGGTGAGGCACTGCCTTCCATTGCTTCGGTATCTAATATGGAAGTAATTACGAGGTTTTATAATCAGGATTTTGCAACATATCTTAAAATAGAAGCCGGAAAAGAGGTAGCGTTTTCTGAGTCGTATAGAAATATTGGTACGACAATAAAAGTTAAAAACTTATTTTATAATGTTCCTGCTCGTCAAAAATTTTTAAGACGCGATATCACAGAATTAAGGTATATTATAAATGAAATTAATGTTCAGGCTTTGTCGCATCCGGAAATAGCTTTTAAATTAACTTCTAATGGGAAAATTTTATTTCATTACACCTCGGTAGATAATATTTATAAAAGGATATTACAGGTTTTTTCTAATGAATTAAAAGATAAGTTGTTTAGAGTACAATATAAATCAATGTTTGCAACTATAGAAGGTTATGCGGGATCTCCGGAACTTGCAAGAAAATCATCTCAGATATATATTTTTGTTAACAGACGATATATAAAGGATAATATAATTAGAAAAGCAATAATGGAAGCGTATAGATCGATGTTGGAAAAACATAATTACCCTTTTGTGATTTTGTTTATTGATATAGAGCCTGAGAAAGTTGATTTTAATGTTCATCCCACTAAAAGGGAAGTTAAATTTGACGATACAGTTAATATTTTTTCTATTGTTGTTAATTCTTTAAAAAAAGCTTTAAATAAAGGATATATAAAGGATGATTCACTTTCCCCTCTTGTATCGGAGAGAAAAGTTTATCATAAAGAAGATAGCAATAATTATGTTTCTTTTCAGGATAAATTGCCAATAGATATTATTAAAGAGCATGAACAAACAGAATATAAATTAGATAAGATAAAAAATAGAATAGAAAAAGATTTTCAAGAAAATACTACAACTGCCGTCATTCCTACATTATGGCAACTTCATAGTACTTATATAATTACATCGATAAAAGAAGGAATGATTATAATTGATCAGCATGCAGCTGCTGAAAGAATTTTATATGAAAAAATTTTAAAAAATTTTGAGAAAGAACAACCGGTAAAACAGAAATTATTATTTCCAGAAGTAGTTGAGCTGAACACAGAAGAATTTACCATTTTTCTTGAGAATAAAGATTTTTTTCAACGTTCAGGATTTGACATAAAGGAATTTGGCAATAATTCAGTTGTTATTGAATCTGTTCCAGCTTATGTGCATAATTGGGAAAGTGCAAATACATTTAAAGAAATTTTAGATGATTTATTGGAAAGCCAGGAAGTTCATACTTCTGTAAAAGAAAGAATTGCCAAGTATACTGCCTGTAGAACGGCAATAAAAGCAGGAGATAAACTCAATCCAGAACAAATGCAGGCATTAATTGATGACCTTTTCAGTTGTGAATTTCCCTATACCTGCCCACATGGTAGGCCCACTTTAATTCGTATAAATTTATCCGAATTGGAGAAACGATTTGGTAGAAAATAAAATGATTATTATCTCCGGTCCAACAGCCTCTGGCAAAACAGATATTGCTATTAAAATTGCAGAAAAATTTAATAAATCAATTATTTCAGCCGACTCAAGACAGGTATATAAATTTTTAAATATTGGTACTGCTAAACCGTCACCAGATATACTGGAAAAATATAAGCATTATTTGATAGATATAATAAATCCTGATGAGCAATATAATGCCGGCCGATTTTTTTTTGATGTGCAAAAAATATTAAAAAAGGAAAACAAAAATATTCCAATCATTGTAGGAGGAACAGGTCTTTATATTAAAGCATTTCTTGAAGGGCTTGCTCCTATTCCTGATATTCCTGATGATATTGTAAATAATCTGAAAAAAAAGTTAGAAAAACAAGGGCTTTTATCTCTTTATGAATCATTAAAAAGAATAGATCCTGAATGTGCAGAATTTGTTCATCATAATGATAAACAACGGATAATAAGATTTTTATCTATTTTTGAACATACAGGGAAAACATTTTCTGAATGGAAAAAAGAGCAGAAAACACCAAAATATAACTTTAAAATTTGTTATTTTATTTTGACTTTAGATAGAGATGCCTTATATGATAGAATCAATAAAAGAGTGGATATTATGATTGAGATGGGGCTGATAAATGAGGTAGAACAGGTATTAAATATGGGATATAATAAAAATTGCCCTGGACTTAATACTTTTGGTTATAAAGAAATCATTGATTTTTTAGAGGGAAGTATTACAAAAGATAGGGCAATTGAACTTATTAAACAAAATACAAGAAGATTTGCCAAAAGACAAATAACGTGGTTTAAAAAAGAAAATAAAGCAGTTTTTGTAAAAAAAGAGCAAGCATTGGAATGTATTTTAGATTCGTTAAAATAATTGATAAAATCTTTTTTTTTCTTTCTCAAAGTAACATATTTAATATAAAGCAATTACGCTTATTTAAAATATTTCAGAATTCGGTTTTTTATAATTCTTTTACATACAGATTATTGAGAGTAATTGTCTCTTCTGTTTTTAATATTTATTCAATTCTGTTAAGTTTATTTTTTTATTTAATTATAGTGCCTTATCACTTTTTGCCTCCTGTAAATGGTATTCCTATTTTTAAATTAATTCCTTTATTCATTATAGCATTTTTTTATATATTTTCTTTTACGAGGCTTGATAGCAAGAAAATATATAATAATAGAAAATTTATTCTATTAATATTGGGGTATCTGTTTGTGGAATTTATTTCTTCTTTAAATTTCGCGATTTTAAAGCAATCTATAATTAATTTTTTATATTTTGAATATTCTTTTTTGTTTATATTTCTTTTTTTTATAAATAGTGATTTTGAAATAAATAAGCTTAAGATTATATTTATTTTTTTTATAGGATTTGTTACTATTATTGCGATTTATGGTGATTTAGTAAAATTTTTTGGTGAGCCTGGAATATTTAAGAAATTATTAAATTTAACATTTCAATTAAATCCTTCAATGAGGATTATTTATACTCATTTTAACCCCTCATCTGCTTTTGGAAATGATAGTATGCGAGCAACATTAATTTCTATGTTAATTCCTATATTTTTTACTTATATTAATTTTAAAAGAGATAATATTAAAAATATTTTTTTATGGGTATGGTTTTTAGTTGTAATTTTATCAATAATTTTGTGCCAAACAACAGGGCCTTTCTTTGCATTATCATTAACATTAATAATTCAATTTTTTTTATTTTATAAAAATCAAATAATCATTTATTTTCATAATTCAAGAAAATTGATATTAATAGCTATTATAGTAATTGTAATAGGAGGGATTGTTGCTATATTAGGTAGTAATGACTTTGCTATAGTGCATCGATTGATTCAATGGAAAGTAGCATTCAATATTTTTATAAAGCATCCTTTTCTTGGGATTGGAACTGGTAATTATTCTTCCTATGCGGATAATTTTAAATCATATTATGCTGATTTACCACAGCATGCTTTTTATAATGTGGCTGATAATTATATTTTAACATATATTGTTGAACATGGAATTTTAGGCCTTGTTTTGCTTTTTTTTATTTTTTTACATATTCTAAAAAAGTTAAAGAAAGATAATGTATATAGCCTTAGTATATTTTTTATATTAATTTATATATTCTTGAATAGTTTGACATGGGATGTAGGAAATCATTTGAGTTTTAGAGTAATTTTTGCAGTATTTTTATCAATTTTTTATTTTTTATAATTGTGTGAGATTAAATAGTAGTTATACTGGAAAATAAACCCCTTGACTTTTTAAAAAAAATAGTATTTAATAGCTAAATATTGGGACTAAAAAAAGGAGAATATAAATATGTTTTATCCATTAAAATTTAAGCCTATTTTTAAAGAAAAAATATGGGGCGGTAATAGAATGAAAAGTATCTTGAATAAAGATATAGACATAACTAAGAAAATAGGAGAATCCTGGGAATTAGTTGATAGAAATAATGAGAATTCTATAATTTTGAATGGAAACTTTGCGGGTTTTTCTTTAAGAGAATTATTAAGTAAGTATAGAAAAGAAGTTATGGGGAAATATGCTGAGAAGTATTCGGGAGATTTTCCATTATTGATAAAATTTATAGAAGCAGATGATGATTTGTCTGTACAGGTTCATCCTGATGATGATATTGCAAGAGAAATAGAAGGGGATAATGGTAAAACAGAATGTTGGTATATAATAGATGCAAAGCAAAATACAAAGATAAATTATGGATTAAAGGCTGATATTACAAAAGAAAAGTTAATTGAATTAATTAATGAAAATAGAATTATTGAGGCATTGAATATTGTGGATGTAAAAAAAGATGATTTTTTATATATTCCATCTGGATGTATTCATGCAATTATGAAAGGAACTATTCTTGCTGAAATTCAGCAAAATTCGGATGTTACTTACAGATTATATGATTGGGATAGAGTTGGATTTGATGGAAAACCGCGTCAGTTACATATTGAAAAAGCTCTTAAATCAATAAAATTTGAGCAAAATATGGAGATATTACATACAACAAATGAATCTCTGTTATTGGTTGATTCTGAGTATTTTAAAGTTGAAAAAGTAGTAATAGAAAAAAAATCTTTAAAATATTTTGAATTTAAGGAACCTATGATTTTGATGGGGATTAAAGGTAGTGGAGAAGTGAATGAGGAAAAACTGCAAAAAGGAGATACTATTTTGCTTCCTGCAGCTTTGGAAAAAGCAACGATTAAGGCAACTTTAGAAGAGCTTATAATTTTAAAAATTAACCTTAGATAGGAGAAAATAATGAAAAAACCATTTGCTTTGATTATAAGAGATGGCTGGGGATATAATGCTAACACAGATTATAATGCTGTTTTTAAAGCAAAAACCCCAAACCATGATTATTATTGTGCAAGTTATCCAACTAACTTCATATCAACTTCTGGTTTGGATGTGGGGCTTCCAGAAGGGAATCAAGGCTCAAGTGAGGTTGGGCATTTGAATATGGGAGCAGGTAGAGTTGTATATCAGTCTCTTGTTAGAATTAATAATTCAATAAAAGATGGTTCATTTTTTAAAAATGATGTATTTTTAGATGCTATAAAACATGCAAAAGAAAATAATTCTAAGATTCATATAATGGGATTAGTACAGGATCAGGGAGTACATGGCCATACTGATCATTTGTTGGCTTTATTAGAATTGGCTAAGAATAATGAAGTTTCTGAAGAGCAGGTAATGATTCATATTTTTAGTGATGGGAGAGATACCCCGCCGAAATCAACTAAAAAATATATTCAGCCTGTTATTAATAAGATTGAGGAACTAAAAATTGGAAAAATAGCTACAATATGCGGCAGATATTATGCAATGGATAGAGATAACAGATGGGAAAGAGTAAAATTAGCTTATGATATGTTGACTTTTGCTAAATCAGAGAGGCCATTTTTTGAAAATGTTTTTGATGCAGTTGATGATGCCTATAATGAGGGGGAAACAGATGAATTTATCAAGCCGAGGATTTTGAAAGGATATGATGGGATAAAAGATAGTGATGTTATTATTTTTTTTAATTATAGACTTGATAGAACAAGAGAAATAACAAAAGCATTTGTAGAAGATGGTTTTGATAAATTTGAAACTAAAGATATTAAGAATTTGTATTATGTATGTATGACAGAATATTATGATGGAGTTGATAAGAATAATAGAGCTATTGTTAAAATAGCATTTCCTCCAATAACATTGAAAAATTTGTTTGGAGAGGTAGTGTCAAAAGCTGGTTTAAAACAGTTAAGAATTGCAGAAACAGAGAAATATGCTCATGTTACGTTCTTTTTTAATGGCCAATCAGATCAAGTGTTTGAAAATGAAGATAGAGTATTAATTCCAAGTCCAAAGGTTCCTACTTATGATATGAAACCAGAGATGAGTGCTTATGAGGTTAGAGACAAAGTATTAGAGCTTTTAGATAAAGATAAATATGATTTTATAGTATTAAATTTTGCAAATCCTGACATGGTAGGGCATACCGGGGTATTCGAAGCAGCAGTTAAGGCAAATGAAGTTGTTGATGAGTGTGTAGGAAATGTTATTGATAAAATTTTAGAGAAAGATGGAATAGTCTTTTTAACATCTGATCATGGAAATAGTGAACAAATGAAGGATTATGAAACAGGTAAACCACATACAGCGCATACTACAAATCCAGTTTGGTTACATATAATTTCTAAAAGGCCAGAACTGCAAAAGGATAAAATTAAAATAAAAGATGGCGGTAAGTTAGCAGATATTGCTCCAACCATGCTTAAATTAATGAATATAGAAATTCCACCAGAAATGGATGGGAATAATCTTATAGAAGAAAAATAAATATAGTAAATATACAGGTGAGCATATTCACCTGTATATTTATTTTTGTGGATGACATAATTTTTCTAATATGAGGGACGAGTTGAGGGACAAGTTTTAAAAATCTTAACAGAAAAATGCGAATGTAATAGACATGGTATCCCCTTTAGATAAATCATATCAAAAATTGAAGTATTTGTCAAGTTCATTATCCACGATTATTGGTTTGAAATCTAATATACCAAAAGCATCTAATTTTGGATTAATTTCTTTTATTATTTCCATAGGCGTTCCTTTCTTATAACTATTATGTC